>JACQEN010000168.1 GCA_016200585.1 Deltaproteobacteria bacterium | reverse complement strand
GACGATGGGAATGCGGCAGTGCCGCGCCACGTCGAGCAGCACGCGGTTGAGGCGTTCTTCGCCCGGGTCGAGATGGCGTTGCAGGTCGATGTAGAGGCGGGAGGGGAAGAGCAAGCGCAGGCGATCCAGCAGATTTAGGCGGTTGGCGGTTAAGCGGCTAGCGGTTAGGGGGGGCTCAGGAAGACGGTTGGCGGTTAAGAAAGCTTCCTTTGCGTCTCCCGTAACCGCGTAACCGCCTAACCGCGTAACCACCTGCGCTAAGGGTCCCTCCATCCCCCCCGCCAAACAGATCAACCCATCCGTGTGCCCCTCCAGATCCTCCCACGTGGCGAACGACTCACCTTTGGGCGAGCGCAGCTTGGTCTGCGTGATCACCTTGCAGAGGTTCTGGTAGCCCTGGCGAGTCGCGGCGAGGAGGTAGAGAGAACAGTCGAGAGATGGGAGATCGGAGATCGGCGCAAGCGAAGAAACAAGCTCCCCCTCCTTACCAAGGAGGGGGTTAGGGGGTGGTCGCAGCGTCAACTCCGCCCCAATGATCGCCTTCATTCCCGCCTTCTTCGCTGCTTGATGAAAGCGCGGCGCGCCGTAGAGGCCGTCGCGGTCGCCGAGGGCCAGCGCCGAGTACCCGAGCTTTGCGGCTTGCTCGATCAGATCTTCAGGCAGCGAACCGGCGCGCAGGAAGCTGAAGGCGCTGTGGGCGCGGAGCTCGGTGAACCGCTGCATGCCAAACCCTCCTTCCTTTTTCGACTCTTCGACTTCCGACTTTTTGACTTCTCAATCGTACGTTCCCTCCACGAACCACCGCCGATCTATCGCCTCACGATACACCCGATACACCCCGCCATCGCTGAGCTGCACGTCGTAGTAGTCGCGGGCGTAGGCGCCTTCGTTCCACCAGTCGCCTTGCAAGCGCCAGGGGCCGGCGGCGTGGACGACACGGCCGGCAAACCCGGGGCCGCGGATGAAATCGGGATGGTCGCGCTGACAGAACACGTCGATGCTCTGTGGTGGGCGGATGGCGCGCAGACAAGGACAAAGGCGGCTAGCGATGAAGCGGTTAGCGGTTAAGGTGGTTTCCCTAATCGCATAACCGCTCAACCGCGTAACTGCTTCGAATGATTTCACGCCGTACGCCTCCGGCCGATGCGAGTCGGCGACGATCGGTTCGCCGACCCGATCGGCACCGCAGATTGCCGTCAAGCGCGCCAACGTGACAGCGAGCTGCGCCGGTGCTGGTCCGTTGGGTCGGAACAAGTCGAGCTGCGCGGCGCGCAGTTTCTCCGGCAGCGCGACGACGCGCAGCGCTTCGATGGCGGCGATCGCTGGATGGGCTTCAAGCTGCAAGCGTACCAGCATCAGCAGGGCTTTGACGTCGTTGCTCGGTGCCGTGACGGTGACCGTACGCTCGTCGCGTCCACGCCCCGCCAGGCGCAAGCTCAGACGCAGATCGCCACACAGAAAGCCGCGCAGCCCCAGACGTGCGGTGAGCCGGTCGAGCAGGCCGCGCAGAACGAAGAGGAAGGGCTCGAGGTTGTCGACGCCGTAATCGAGGTCGACGCTTTCTTCGAAATTCATCGGCAAGGGGCGCGGCAGCAACGGCACGTCGTCTTCGCCGCGGGCGCGGCGCACCAACAGCACTCCTTCCGGACCCAGACGCGTGCCGACGGCATGGATGGGCAGGGCGGCAAGCTCGCCGATGGTGTGGATTCCCCAGCGTTGCAGCGTCGCAGCGAGATTCGGGCTCGGTGCCAGCAGCGACACCGGTACCGGCACCAGAAAGCTCCACTCTTCGCCTTTCGGAATCACTGCGACGCCGCCGCTTTGTCGAGCCGCGAGCCAGGCGGCGACCTTCGAGCCGGCGACGCCGACCTGCGCGTCGATACCGAGTTGTACCGTCCGCTGCGCCATGGCCGTCGCCAGCTGGCTTTCCGACTCGAACAACGAGCCGAGCCCTTCGAGATCGACGTAGGCGATGCCGTCGCCGCTGTCTTCGATGCGCGGCGAAAACGAAGCGGCGACATCGCACAACGCCGCTTGTGCGGCGCGCCGCATGTCGGACGACACCGTACGCACGACGAGATCGGCGTCGATGGCCATTGCCTGGGCGACGCTGAGAGCGCCGCGCACGCCGCGTCGTGCTGCGGCCGGCGATACGGCCAGAAGCTTGGCACGTGGTCCGCTGCCTTCGCTGACCGCCACCGCACTTTCACGCAACTCGGGATAGCAGCGTAGCAACGCCGCAAGTGGGAAATCGGGGACGTAGAGGCAGGCGAGGCGCATGGCTCACCGGCAAACGTCTGCTTCGACGGACGGGTGTTGGGCGAGGTCGTCGTCTCCCGTCTCCCATCTCCCGTCTCCCGTCGGATCGCTCCGCACCTGCAACAGCGTCCGCTGGCCCGGCTTTCCAAGCTTGCTGCGCTCCACCGTGGCAACGCTCTCGAAGCCGTCGAACAACGGCCACAGGCCGTGTTGCCAGAGGGTTTGTCGCGGGCGCATTTGCACGCTGATGATCGCGCAGCTGCCGGCGACGGGTTGCGCCGCGACGACGACGACGGCGGTGTGCGATTGCTCGGCCGCGTGCAGCAGCCGTGGCCAGGTGTGCAGGCGCAATCGGTGTGGCAGCTGCTGTCCGAGGTCGAGCACGACCGCGGCGAAGCCGCCGGCTTGCAGGATGAGCTCGGTGCAGCGCAGGCCGTCGCGCGGCGACGGCGGGCGCACCCACAAGACACTGTGCAGATCGGCGCCGGCAGCCGCCATCGATGCCGGGTGCAGAGCGTCGGCAAGGTCGACGCAGGCGACGACTTCGCCGCGCCGGCTGGTGGCGGCCAACAACGCCAGGGCCAGCGCGGTCTTGCCCGACGACGGTGGACCGTTCAGCTCACTGATGCGCCCTTGCGGCCAACCGCCGCCGAGCAACGTGTCGATCGCCGCGATTCCACACGGCAGACGTCGCGGCAGCTCCGGCGCCGCCGAGCCGAGATAAACCCGTCCCGGCAGCGCCAGATCCGTAAGGCGAAGAGCGGCTGCATGCGAGGTGGAGGCCCGCATGGGGTCTATTTTCGCCTAATTTTCGCCTGAAGGCAACTTGCTTCTGCAAGTCGATGCGATTCTCTTTGCTGGACCTCATCCTATCCCTGCGGTAGCAACGAATTCATGGCTCGCACACCTCCTGCGCTTGGCCGTTTGGTTGCTGATCTAGCCGCTCGCCCGCATGTCACTCGCGTGTGGCTGTTTGGCTCGCGGGCACGAGGCGATGCGCGCGAACGATCCGACATCGACCTTGCCATCGAGGCTCCGGATGCAGATCGTCGCGAGTGGTTGGAGCTTTGCCGTATGGTTGAAGAAGCCGACACGCTACTACCCATCGACGTCGTGCGTTTGGAAGAGGCGCCTGAGTCGCTGCGCCAGCAGGTACGTGCCGAAGGAGAAGTGCTCTATGAGCGCTGAGCTGCGGCGCAATTTCGATCAACTGAGCCATGCCGTCGATCGCTTGCGTGAAGCATTGGCCGAGCCGACTACCAATTCCCTGATCATCGACGGTACGATCCAACGTTTCGAGTTTACCATCGAGCTATACTGGAAAGTGATGAAACGGCTTCTCGCGTTCGAAGGTATAGAGGCGCAGACGCCACGCGAGACGTTGCAGCACGCTTACCAAGCCGGGTGGTTGTCGGACGAAACCGCCTGGCTGGATATGCTACGCGACCGCAACCAGACCTCGCATACCTACAACGAGGAGCTGGCTCGCCAAATCTATGACCGCATCAAGCTCCACTTCCCCGAGCTCGAGCGTACCTTGCCGATGCTGGCGCGGCGCCTACCGGGTCGCGCATCGCCGACGGGGTAGGCCAATTTCTTGCCGTGACTACCTTAGCGACGCCGCCGTGTGTCGGTGACTGCAACAACGACCAGTTCGTCCCGGTGGACGAGCTGCTCAGGATGGTGAACATTGCTCTTGGCAACGCAGGTGTCGACACGTGCAACGCGGGCGATACCAATCACGATGGCGAAATCACCATCGATGAGATTCTTACTGCGGTGAACAACGCGCTGACCGGGTGCGGGTGAGATCAGAAGGAAGATGAGACGCACATTTGGCCCTTTTGATGTCGGTTACGCTGCTGGACGTGGTCAACCATGCCGGTGCGGTTCGGATTCAACGAAGAGCTCGATATCGCATTGCCGGTTGACGGCGATTGACCAGAGGGTCGATTCGATGATCAAGAGCATTTCAATTTCACGGCCTGCGCGACTCTGTTGTTGGCCACGATCGGCACGGTTGTTTGCGCGTCTGCCGCCCTCTTCTATAGCTGAGCCGACGCGGTTTGGTGGACGTAGATCCCTTGACCGCTGGGATGTCAGCCGAATGACGTACACGGCGAGGGTCGTTGTCGTCCTCATGACCCTGGGCATCGTCGTTCTTGGCTGCGGCGTACCTCCTCGGGTGACCCGCCTCTATTCGGGGTTCGAGCGTCCGGTGGCGGAGATCTCCATCTTGACGGGAGAGCCGGGGGTGAGGCTCATCTCCGTCGACGATCGACAGATGGACTACAACAAGTCGTGGCTCTTCACCGGCCCCTACGCTGCAGACTTCGAAGTGCATCTGCTGCCCGGCAATCACTTCGTGACGTTCTACTTCTGGATGCCCGGAAGCGGAGGGCAGGTCGGCAACCTGTACATCATCAAGCCGGCGCAGGGGTCGCTGAGGACGACGTACTCATTGAAATTCGATGCCCTGCCCGGACGCGCATACCAGATCAGATTCACTGATCGCGGACCGGTGGTCGAAGAGCTGACGTCGAAATAGCAGAGCTCCACGACGTCGCTACGTGACAGCAGGGCACGGGGACGTGGGTTGCGAACGTTGCGCAACGAGCGGGCTCCGCAACGATCGCAACCCACGTCCCCATCCGGTTCATCCGGTTTTGTCCGGGCTATCCCCATCCCCAGCGCTAAGGATCGGACACCTTCTGTCCGTCGCTGGATTCCATTTCTACTTTGAGATTGCACCAGATCACCCCGAAGAGATCCCAGCAGCGCGTATGAGCGTTGCTCGTCACCGTGATCGGCGCGGCCGTCGGGTTGATGGTCATGGTCTTTGACTTTTGCGCTGTCGTGCACCCGCTGAGAAGCACGGACACGCTGATCACCATCCAGACGGTGCGCCGCCGGCGATCACTGCGGAGGGAAGTCAGAGACCTGCTGCCCATTGCTGGACTCCATTTGCATGTAGAGATGGCACACGGTGAAGAGCAGCAAAATGTCATAGCAGTGCACCCGAGCGGTGCTCGTCACCGTGACCGGCGCCGCGGCCGGGTTGACGGTTAGCGTCTTCGAATTTTCTACCGTCACGCAGCCGCTGAGAAGCACGGACAGGCTGATAACGATCCACAAGGCGCGCTGCACCGCAAAAAAATACCTCACTACAACCAGGACAGCAAACGGGAACACCCTCAACGTGTCCCGCAGAGCGGGACGATCTTTAACCCTACTTTTTTCGGGCTCGGGAAAACGCACCGCGGCCGACCCGCTCGAGGCTCCTTATCGTGCTTAGTGCCGCAGTTCCGGGCCCCAAAGCATGCATCTAAGGAAATCGGCTGAATTCCGTCCGATCCAATCAATGTAGCGATGACTTGCCGAGGTCCCGAGCCGGAAAGAGTTGACCACTGATTGGCGGGAACTCTAATGGCAGTGGCTTGAGCTGTCTCTGGGCTCGCTGCGTCTGTAGGCGGACCCTGATGCGATCAGTTATCACCTCTGCTTCCGGCTCCTTCGTTTTCTCCGCCGCCGCGTGAGCCGTGACCCCGGGCTCGGAGGTAGCGGGTAATGTCGTGGATCGAGCCGGACGAGAGCAAGGGTTGTAGGAACTGCATCTGCGGTACTTCGGCCAACGCTTCGTTGATGTCTCCCGACGTTGCGCCGAAGATCGTCTGGCCGACGAACCCTGCGGAGCTCGGATCATGACAGGAGGCGCAATACATCTGGTAGGTGGCAGCGCTGGGGACACGGCGAGTCTTTTTCGGTCTTGCGGTTGGCGTTGGCGTCGAAGGAGGGATACCGGTTGGCGTCGGGGTTGCCGTCAGGCCGGTCGTCTGACCCAGGTTTGCCAAGTAGGCGGCGGTGCCGTTGACGTCGGAGACGACCGCTCCGTGTCCGATCATTCGCGTGATCGTATTGACCCAAGTCGTTTGATCGCGGCCGCTGATGTACGATGTGAAACCAAGCGAACCGGGTCCACTCGACACCGTGATGCCGTTCACCGTGAGGCCGTGGCAAGGACCACACGAGGTTGAAACCTGTCCGGGGGTAACTGCGCTGGCGGCGCTCGACGAGACGCAGAGGCCGATCAGCAACAACGTCAAAGCTCGTGGACGGCGATTCGATTTTGGGCTCACCTTCTTGTCCTTTCGTCTGACAACCGGGATTCTTTTTCCTGTCCTTCGCTCGCAGCGGCGTTTGGAGTGGGCAGTAGGGACGCCATACCCAAGTATTGGGCCACTTGTGTGCCGGTCGCCGGAACGCAGGAAGGGGATCGATTGAACCGTCGATTGTAGTCAGTTGCTGCAATGTCGCGTCGGATCAAGATGGGGTTTCACGCAAAGAGTTGCGCGAACGGCGCGTAGCGACGCAACCTCGTCATCGGCGAAGAAATCCATCCAAATCTGTCTGATGTCTTCATACCGAGACGGGCTGACACTGTGTCCGTACAACTTGATCGGAAGGAACAGGTTAAACGGCGCCGCGCGCCGAGCTTTCTGTGGTGCGATCGGCGCTGTCGGCGTAGGGAGGCTAGGTAGTGCTTCAGTCGGTTACACTACCGGACACTGGCTGGCATTCAACTGCTGCGGTGGTGTAAGCAGCAGCGGTGCAAAAGCGCTTATTGATTTGTCTCCTGCTTGTCTTGTTCGCGGCAAGTTGCGGCACCTCGCATGATGCGGACGACGGTACCGTACAAGTGTTCCCCGACAATCCGCGCACCGAGTTCGGCGGCGAGCGTCCGGTTACTTTGCAAGTGCCGACGACGTACGACAGCAGCAAGCCCCTGCCGCTGGTGATCATCTTGCACGGCTACAGCGCCAACGGTTTCATCCAACAGGCGTACCTGCGGTTGAGCAATCTTGCCGAGACGCAAACGGTGTTGGTCATTGCTCCGGACGGTACGTTCGACAGCAGCGGCAACCGCTTTTGGAACGCTACCGACGTCTGCTGTAACGACCCGAGCCACAGCGTCGACGACGTCGCGTACATCCGCGGCCTGATCACCGACATCCGTCACGACTACAACGTTGATGCCAAGCGCATCTACCTCATCGGCCACTCCAACGGCGGCTTCATGGCGCACCGGCTGGCGTGCGATGCGGCTTCGGAGGTTGCCGCGATCGTCAGCTTGGCTGGGGCAACGTATACCGATGCGAGCAAGTGCAAGCCGTCGCAGCCGGTGAGCATTCTCGACATTCACGGCGATAGGGACGACACGATCGCCTACGACGGCGGCGGCTTTCGAGGCAGCATGTATCCCAGCGAACAAGTCACCATGGAGCATTGGCAGGTGTACGATCGATGCCAGCCGGGCCTAGCGCTCGATTCAATGCGGCTCGACCTCGAGCTGACGATCATCGGCCCGGAAACCGACGTGCAGCGTTTCAACGGCTGCGCCCGCGCCACCGGAGTCGAGCTCTGGAGCATCCGCGGCGGCGGTCATATCCCAACGCTGACGCGATATTTTCCAACTCTGGTCTGGCAGTGGCTGAAGGATCACCCGAAACAATGAAGGCGTCGTTTGCGATGACTGGTTGCTATGGCCCCTTGGCGGCGTCGACGGGGAAGCCGGCCTGCACCCAGCCTCCCATGTGTCCCTGGAGGTCGCGCACGTTCGTGTAGCCGGCCTGCGTCAGGGTGCTCTCGGCTTTCGCGGCACGACCGCCGGCTTGGCAGTGCACGACGATTTCAGCCGACTTCGACGCCGGAATTTCGGCCAGCCGCGTCGCCAGCTCGCTGTGGGGGATGTTGATCGCGCCGGGAATGTGTCCGGCGGAGTACTCGGCCGGCGTACGTACGTCGAGGATCACCGGCGCTGCGCCGCTGCGGATGCGCTGCGCCAGGTCCGCCGCCGCGATCGACGCAGTGCTCACCTCCGCATGCTGGCAGCTGGTCGTCAACACCGCCGTGCATAGAAGGATCAGGCTCGAAACAAACCCGACGGTGCGACGCATGTGCAACCCTCCTTCTTGGTGAGCCTCGCGCAATCTATCTGCCTTTCCATACACGGTACGTACAGCCATGGAGATCCGACGACGCAGTGTCTGGCATTGCATGCAGACCTCTATATTGGCCTTGATGTGACAGAAAAACCTCACCGCGAGGCGCCGAGGCGCAGAGAATGCAGCTCGCCAAACCACCGAGTGTGGCAAATCAAAGCCCATTGAAAATGAGCTCTCCATTTCCGGCCATTTCACACCCTGAGCCTTC
>JACQEN010000183.1 GCA_016200585.1 Deltaproteobacteria bacterium | reverse complement strand
CTGAGCTTGTCGAAGCACGTTCCCGGAAAGAGGAGGGTGTGATGGCAACGGTTCTGCTGGTCGACGACGAACCCCAGATAAGGACTTCGTTGCGTGGAATTCTCGCCGAGGAAGGTTTGCGCGTGTTGGAAGCGGAAGATGGCGCTCAGGCTCTCGACGTCATCCGCCGCGAGCGTCCGGAGCTGGTGATCCTCGATATCTGGATGCCGGAGATGGACGGCTTGCAGTTGCTCCAGCACATCAATGACGGCTCGTTGCCACCGGCGGTGATCATGATTTCAGGCCACGGTAACATCGAAACGGCGGTCATGGCGACCAAGCTCGGGGCGTTCGATTTCATCGAAAAGCCCTTCTCGCTCGACGGTCTGCTGCGCACCGTCAATCGGGCCCTCGACCATCAAGCGGCGACGCAACGGCGCAGCGGCAATGGTGCAGCCGATGTGAATGCGATCGTGGAGACGCCTGCGGCCGTGGAGTCGACTGGCGCGGTTGTGGGTCCGAGCAAACTGTGGAGTGAACGCACGATCGCCAAGAGCGTCGTCGCCAGCGGTCTCGGTTTGCACAGCGGTGGCAAGACGGGGTTGATCCTGCAGCCGTTGCCGGCGGGTAGTGGGATTCAGTTTACCAGCTTGTCGACCGAAGCCACCGTGCCGGCGCACCTCGATTGGGTCGATTCAACCGGCTACGCGACGACGCTGCACCGCGACGGTGTCACGGCAAGGACCATCGAGCACCTGATGGCGACGTTGCACGCGTACCGCATCACGAACCTCCTGGTGAAGGTGCAGGGCGAGGTGCCGATTCTCGACGGGTCGGCACTCGAGTTGTGTCGTTTGATCGAGAGCGCAGGGGTGGCGGACCAGGGCGGTCGGGTTGAAGAGATCGTCATTCACGAGCCCATCGCCGTTGGAAAGGAAGGAGGCGAGCGCATCGCCATCGAGCCCTACGACGGCTTCGGTATTGCGTACACTCTGCGCTATCCGCATCCGGTTGGCGTTCAGCAACACACCTATCTGCACCGCGGACCCGAGTCGTTCCGCGACGAAGTGGCACCGGCGCGAACGTTCGGGTTTTTGAAGGACATGAAGCAGCTGACCGCGATGGGTCTGGCAAGCGGCGGTCGGCTCGACAACTTCATTTTGATCGATGACGAGAAGGTGGTGAACACGCAACTGCGTTTTCCGGATGAGCTGGCGCGCCACAAGATCCTCGACATCATGGGCGACACGTATCTGCTCGGGCGGCCGTTGCGCGGCATGATCACGGCGAACATGACCGGTCACTCCGACAACATCAGCCTGCTACGTGAGGTGCGGCGGCAGATGAGGTTGTAGACAGTGACGTTGCACCGGCGACGTCGGGGACCGCTGTTCTGGGTTGTTGTTGCGGTCACCACGGTATTCATTAGTCTCGAGCCCGGCTTCTTTCTCGTGGTTCTCGCGGTCGGCTTGTCGGCACTGACCGCCACGTGGATCATGATGCTGGTGCGCCTGCTGGTTCTCGACGCCTGGGCGAGACGGTCGAAGCGTAGTGATTGACGATTGCCGGCCCGGAGCCGACTCTGCGGACGCGGTTTGCGTTGCGGCGAATCGAGTCAGCGCTTCAACGGCCGGAAACAATGAACGCCGAGGCGTTGCCGTGCATATTGGTCAGCTCGCGCGCGGCCCGTTGGGCATCGCGGCGGTTGTCATACTGACCGACGGCAACGCGGTAGACCGATTTGCGGCGATGGCGCACTTTGACGATCCGCGCCGGGTAGCCTTTGCGTTTGGCCGAGGTCTTTACCTTATTGGCGCTGCGCAGGCTGCTGAACGTTCCGAGACGTACCGAGTATTTCCCGCCGCGGCCGTCGTTCGACTCGACCTTGTCGCCGCCGCCGCGGACGTCGCCATTCGGTATGGCAGCCATCTGCAGCGCCGTCGGATCGGCTTCGAGCGGTTCGGTGCCGTCGAAGCCAAAGCTCAAGAGGCGTTTAATGTCACCCCAGATGTCGGTCGAGCCGAGAATTGCAAAGGTCAGCTCGCGTCCGTCGGAGGACGCCTGACCGACAAAACACTTGCGAGCGGAGCGCGTCCATCCGGTCTTGCCGACGACGTGAATCGGGTATTCGCCCAGCAAGCGATTGTGGTTGCGTAGCGCGATACGGCGTCGCGAGCCCGAGGCGGGCCAGATTTCACCTCGTTTGGTGTTGACGACCTGCGCAAAGCGCGGATCGCGCATGGCATGATGGAAGAACGTCGCCAGGTCTCGTGCCGACGAGTAGTGTTCGTCGTTGGGCAGCCCATTGGGGTTGGCAAAGTGGGTGTTGCGCGCACCCAGGGCGCGGGCCTTGGCGTTCATGCGGCGGGCAAACTCCGGTACCGACCCCGACAGCCCTTCGGCGATTACCACACTCGCATCATTTGCCGAGTTGAGAAGCAGGGCGTAGACCAGGTCGTCGAGCTTCATCCGCCAACCGCTGCGTAGACCAACCTTGGTGGGCGGTTCGGCGGCTGCTTCGTCGGAAACCGCGAACGTATCGTTGAGACGGCCGCTTTCCATGGCCAGCAAGGCCGTCATGACCTTGGTCGTGCTCGCCGGCGGCAACGGTGTGTCGGGATTGTACTCCCACAACGTCTTACCGGTCTGCGTGTCGACCAGGATCGCCGCTTTGGCGCTAATGACAGAGCGGGGTCGGTAGGTGGCGGCTTGAACGTGCGCCGCAGTCACCAGCAGCAATAGCGCTGCGACCCAGCTGCTCTGCTTCAGCCTTCGATGCATACGCGACCCGTCCACGGCTCCCACAAGCCGTCGCAGTGTCCCCGAAGCGCTCTCATTTGTCAATCGGTAGCGTATGAAAAGCTTAGATTATTTGGGGGGATGGCGGATCTTTTCGAGGTGAACCTTCAAGCTCTCAGCGCGGCAGAGCCCGGGTGCCCTGCAGCAGCATACGACGGAAGAAGAACAGGCTGATCACCAGCGGCAACAGGTAGTATGCGAGACGGAAGATCAATACCGCGACGACTGCTGTTTCAAAGGGAACGGAGAGGCTGGCAAAGATGGCAGCCATAGAACCTTCCATAATACCGAGGCCGCCGGGTACGAAGGAAACCAACGACAGAACCACCCCGACGGCAAAACCGACGATGACGAAGCTCATCGGGATCGGGTAGCGGACAACGACGAAGGCGCTGTAGAGGATGAACAGAGTTACGAACCAATCGATTACGATCCACAGCGTTGGCAGGATCATCCGGCGTTTGCGTGCCAGCAGGAACTCGATGCCGCGATTCAGGTTGCGTTGAAAACGCCAGATGCGGACACGTCCCAGCTTGCGGTGAGGCAGGAACCGATGCAGGAGCCAGTGCGCGACTTCGGCGAGGAAAAATAGGGTCCGCCGTCGCAATTCCCGGTGGATCAGCAGAAAGACCGCTACGATCGTCGCCAAGATGAAGAACGTCAGCAGCGCCGCCGTGGTTCCCAAGGCGAAGCCGTGTAGCTCGTGGGTCCGCAGGAGATAGACGAATCCGGTGACGACGAAGAGCAAGAGCACGAAGTTCGTGACCAGCGTTTGGACCAGAGAAATGATCACCGCGGTGCCGGAGGAGATTCGCAATCGCGTGAAAAAGTACATGCGTACGGCAAAGCCGCTGAGGCCTCCGGTGGTCACCAGATAGTTGGCCGTGTTGGCGACGAACGTAATCTTCAGCATCTCCCAAAACGGAACGTGCGCGCCGGCGGCGTCGGCGATCCCTTGATACGACAGTGCCATCGCTAGGAAGCTGAGCAGCCCGCAGACGAAAGGTACCGGAAGCAGGCGTACATCCGTGTCGGTTGCCGCCTCCCACATGGCCCGCATGTCGGACATGGCGAAGATCCCTGCCAGCGCGACCAAGCCGAGCACAAAGGCCCACGACACCAGATGCGACCGCGAGCCGAAGGCGAGACCGGGCGGCGGCGCCGATGACGTATGCGGACCTTCTTCTGACATGCGAACTTGCTCGACTTAATCGCTGGCTGGCAGGCCGTCAAGGCAAGCGGGCAGGGGTCCGGCTTGTGGCACGGGAGGTGTCACGCTAAACGACTGGCAGCGCGCGGAGAGTGTAGATGTTCGTATTGACCAACTTCTTGCTTGCCACCGCGACCGTCCTGCAACTTGTCCTCACCTTCTACATCTGGATCGTCATCGCCCGCGCTTTGATTTCATGGGTCAATCCGGATCCCTACAACCCCATCGTTCGCTTTCTCTACAACGCGACGGAGCCCTTGCTGTACCGGGTGCGGCGCTTGGTGCCTTTCTTTGCGGGCGGGATCGATTTCTCACCGCTGATCGTATTGCTGGTGATCTATTTCCTGCAATTCTTCCTGGTGCAAAGTCTGCGCGACCTTGCCTTTGCGATCCGTTGATCGGAGGCGAGCACATTGCGGATTCGGGTCCGTTTGCAGCCACGTGCGTCGCGCAATCAAATTGTTGGGCGACACGGGGACGCGATCAAGATTCAAGTCCAGGCCCCACCCGTAGATGGAGCCGCCAACCAGGCGCTTTTGACCCTGATTGCCGAACAGCTCGGGGTTGCCAAACGTGCCGTTCGTCTGGTTCAGGGGGAAACCAGCCGCGACAAGGTGATCGAAGTGGATGTCGACGACGAGCCCGCCGCTCGGCTCCGGTTGGCGGGGATCACGAAGCACTGAGGAGTCGGGGCACCGCCTGTAAGCGCAGAACCTGTGGGCCGGTAGCCGATGTCCGCGTTGACAAACCAAAGCCCTGTGATTAAGCCTCGGCAATCGAAGCGAATCCGTCCTCGGAGGGAGTCCGGTGCCAATTTACGAATATCGATGCCCAAAATGTGGTGAATTCGAGGTAACGCAGCGCATTACCGAATCACCCTTAAAGAAGTGCCCGACCTGCAAAGCCAAGGTCACAAAGTTGATTTCGAGCACCTCGTTCCAGCTCAAAGGGTCTGGATGGTACATTACCGACTACGGCCGCTCCGGGTCGAAAAGCGAGGGCAAGTCGGAAACCAAGAGCGAAAACAAGTCTGAGAGTAAGGGCGACAGCAAACCCGCCGAAAGCAAGGCATCCGAGAGCAAGACATCAGAGAGCAAGCCGTCGGAAGGCAAGAGCACGAAGAGCCAGGCGAAAGCGGCTTGATCCGAACCGTACCAAGTTGTGACGAGAGCCGTCGTTAAGGCAACGACGGCTCTTTTGTTTTTGGGCCGCTGGGGCCCCCACCCGTTGGGCTCTGAAAAGGCTTTCCGCTACAAGCCTGGGCCATGCGAGGGCCTGCAATCATCGGTGTCGATACCGGTGGTACGTTTACCGATATTGTAGCCCACGTCGACGGTGAGCTGCGCACGCACAAGCTGTTGTCGACTCCGCACAACCCGGCGCTGGCGGTTCTTCAGGGGTTACGCGAGCTGCTTCCCGGATCGCTGCCGTTTGGCCTGACGTACAGCACGACGGTGGCCACCAATGCACTGCTCGAACGCAAAGGGGCGCGTGTTGTGTTGCTGACGACGGCGGGTTTCGAGGACCTGATCGAGATCGGCCGTCAGAACCGCCCGCAGCTTTACGCCCTCGAGCCGTGGCGTGCAGAACCGCTGGTCCCACGCAACCTGAGGATCGGCGTCTGCGAACGCATGCTTTACGACGGAACGGTTCACGTCGAGTTGAAGCCGTCGAGCATCCGCAAGGCCGTCGAGCGAGTGCGGCGATTGCGTCCCGATGCCGTGGCCGTTTGTTTCCTCCACTCGTACGCCAACCCGAATCATGAGCGGCGTTTGGGCAAGGCCGTGGCCCGCCTAGGCGACCTGTTTTGCTCGCTGTCGCACGAGCTCGTTGCGGAGTACCGCGAATACGAGCGCCTGAGTACGACGGTCATCAACGCCTACGTTGGCCCGGTGATGAGCCGACATCTGAATGAGCTGTCGGCAGGCCTCGATGGTCGTCGTTTTCGGGTCTTGCAATCGAATGGCGGGGCGATCTCTGCGGCGGTGGCGGGACGAGAGGCGGTGCGCACGTGTCTGTCCGGTCCGGCAGGCGGCGTCAGCGGTGCGTGGCGCGTTGCGCAGGCTCTCAAGCTTGATCGTACCATCACGTTCGATATGGGGGGGACGTCGACGGACGTCAGCATTTTAGAGGGTGGCCCGCGCTACAACTCGGAATGGACAATCGACGATCTGCCGCTCAAGGTTCCGTCGATCGACATGCACACGGTTGGCGCCGGCGGCGGATCGATCGCCTTCGTCGACGCGGGTGGAGTGATGAAGGTAGGCCCGCAAAGTGCGGGCGCCGATCCCGGACCCGCGTGCTACGGCAAGGGTAGGTTGCCGACGGTTACCGATGCGAACGTCGTGTTGGGGCGCCTGGCGGCTTCTTCGTTCCTGGGAGGTCGAATAGCCTTGGATCGCGACCGTGCCCTGCGGGCTCTGCGGCAGCTGGGCAAGCGACTCAGGCTTTCACCCGAGGCTGCGGCGGAAGGTGTCGTGCGGATCGTCAACGCCAGTATGGAGAGGGCGATTCGTCGCGTTTCGGTCGAGCGCGGGTACGATCCTCGAGAGTACGCTCTCATCGCGTTCGGTGGAGCTGCTGGTCAGCATTGTTGCGAGCTGGCGACGGCTTTGGACGTTCCGCAGGTGGTCGTACCATTGCACCCGGGCTTACTGTCCGCGTGGGGTGCGGCGACGGCCGACGTTCAACGCGACCATGTGAAAACGGTGCGGCTGGTGGATCCCGCGTTTGGCACGTTGCGCCGCATCCTCCAGCCGATGCAAGAGCTTGCCCGTGCAGAAATCCTTGCCGAGGGGGTTCGCCGGGATCGGCTGCGAATCATTTCGACCGCCGACGTGCGCTATCAAGGCCAAGCTCACGAGATCAACGTTCCCTGCGACAGCCGCTATGCGTCCGCGTTTCATTCGGCGCACAAGCGGCTCTACGGATACGCCGACAAGGCACGACGAATCGAAGTCGTCAATGTTCGGGTGTTGGCGCAGGGACGTACGGCCCGCCCTCGAATGACCCAGGCGCAAGCGGCGACGGCGCAGACGCCGGCGCACCACCGTGTGCGCAGCGGCGGACATTGGAAATCGGCGCGCATTTGGCCGCGCTCCAGCCTTGTCGTCGGTCGACTACTACGTGGGCCGGCGCTGATCGTCGAGTTCAGTGCGACCACGTTTGTTCCGGAGGGATGGCGTGCAAGGATGCATCCTGCTGGGCACCTCGTGCTTGTGCGGGGGAATTGATGAAGGCGAGACAAAAGCGCCGGAGTGCTCGGCAGTCTTCGGTCGACATCGATCCCATCACTCTCGAGGTCTTCAATCATCGTCTGAGCGCCATTGCGGAAGAGATGGGAGTGGCGCTTTGTCGCAGCGCGTTTTCTCCCAATATCAAGGAGCGGCGCGATTTCTCCTGTGCCTTGTTCGACGCCTACGGAGGTTTGGTGGCGCAGGCGGCGCACATTCCTGTGCATCTCGGCTCGACGCAGCTGTCGGTCGAAGCGGCGATTGCCGAGCGACCGATGGCGCCCGGTGATGTCGTGATGCTCAACGATCCCTACGCCGGCGGCACTCACCTTCCCGACGTTACGTTGGTCGCTCCGGTTTATCTTTCCCGCGAACGGCGCCCCTTTGGATATGTCGCCAACCGGGCGCACCACGCCGACATCGGCGGCGGAACGCCGGGCTCGATGCCGTTGGCCACGGAGATTCTGCAAGAGGGCCTGCGAATACCTCCGGTGCGTTTGGTTGCGGCGGGTCGAATGAACGAGGACGTGCTCGATCTCTTTCTGGCCAATACGCGCGTCACCGACGAAAGACGCGGCGATCTCTTGGCTCAGCTGGCGGCCCTCCGATTGGGCG
This sequence comes from Deltaproteobacteria bacterium, assembly GCA_016200585.1. Classification (GTDB taxonomy): domain Bacteria; phylum Desulfobacterota; class Binatia; order HRBIN30; family HRBIN30; genus JACQEN01. Next base: position 24,571 of record JACQEN010000183.1, on the reverse strand, counting down.
CGCGTCGCCTGGTCGAATTGAGCGGCCTGGCTGGCCGTAGGCGCGTCGCTGCGGCGATGCTTGCCCTGCCTGCATATACGGCGCGATTGATGACTGCCGCGTTGCGCCGCATACGCCCGGGGCTCTACCAGGCGCAGGACTGGATGGATGATGATGGTGCCGGCGCTCTCAGCGTGCCGATTCGCGTTGCTGTGCGTCTCGCCAACGGTCGAGCCGTCGTTGATTTTCACGGAACCGCACCGCAAGTCGCCGGCGGGATCAACGCCAACTTTGCGGTTACGACAGCTGCGGTTCTCTATGTCTTTCAGTGTCTGGCTGGGCAATCCATTCCCGCCAACGCCGGTTTGATGAAACCGATTCGAATCCTCGCCCCGGAGGGTTCGTTGGTGAACGCTTGCTTTCCGTCGGCGGTCGCCGGCGGCAACGTTGAAACGTCGCAGCGCATCGTCGACGTTTTGTTCAAGGCGCTGGCTCGTGCGGCGCCAGAAATGGTGCCGGCCGCGAGCTGCGGTTCGATGAATAATTTCTCGATCGGCGGGCGCGACATCAACCGCCATCGCGATTTCGCGTACTATGAAACCATTGCCGGTGGAGCCGGTGCTGGACCTACCAGGGCAGCTCTGTCGGCCGTGCACACCCACATGACCAATACCCTCAATACACCGATCGAAGCGCTCGAAGCATCGTATCCGATGCGTATCGTCAGCTATTCCATTCGCCGGGGATCGGGTGGAAGCGGACAGCATCGCGGCGGTGACGGGGTGCGCCGTGAGATCGAGCTCTTGGCACCGGCGCAAGCGACCGTTTTGACTGAACGGCGACGTTTAGCGCCGTTCGGTGTCAACGGCGGTCAGCCCGGCAAAAGAGGGTTGAATCAGTTTTTCTCCGGCGGCAAGTGGAGACGCGTCGCCGGAAAAGTCACCCTGCGGGTTCAGATCGGCGACCGGATCGCCGTCGAGACGCCCGGCGGGGGTGGTTGGGGACGACGCGCAACGCCGCGCCGGTGGGACGCGGAGACCTGAGAGGGAGGGAGTCGGTCCCCGCGTCACACCGTCTACTGCGGGGTCATGCAGCAGCGGTTTCGGCGACGGCAGTCGGCGCGTGATGAGGCTTAGCCTCAACCCGGCGTTCCAAGTGCTCGATGCGCTTGCGCAGACGCTCAACCTCGGTGCGCGATGCGACATCCAGACGCTTGGTCAACGGCTTGACGACGCCCTCGATGCGCTTTTCGAGCGTCGTCGTGACGCCTTCGGTGCGCTTGTTGACGTTTTTCAACACACCTTCGGCGCGTTTGCTGATTTCCTTGACCGCGGTTTCAGCCCGCTTGCGCGCATCTTTGGCGAGATTCTCGGCTCGCTTGACGAATTTCGCCTGGGCTTTCTCGACATTAGCGGTCCACTCTTTGACGGCCTTGCGCGGGGCCGGCGGCAGCGCATTGATTGCCCGATCCATTCCACCTCGGATCTGCTTCTCGGCACCCTTACGAGCTGTCGCGACTCGCTTCGTCACGGCCATCGCCCACGTTTCTTTCTTCTTGGCTTTCATGGTCAGGCCTCCTTCCAAAGAGCAGTTTAACGCCCTGCGTCATGAAGTCAATGCATCGCGTCAAATTTCCGGAAGTCGCCGCTCGGAGCCCTACCGCACGGCCTACCTGGAAGTCAGCTGGGCAAGAGAAACCGGCAGACGGGGCCGGATGCTCGACTCAGGCGTCGGTCGAGCGTTGCGAGCGGGAGGTCGAGTGCCTCGGCGACGGCGACGTACCAAGCGTCGTAGCTGGTCACGTTCCGGCGAAGCTCCCAAACACGCTCGCCGAACGGCTCGAAGGGAACCAACAGGATGTCCAGCGCCAGCAGGTCCCTGTGAGCAGCCGTGGCCTCGAGGCGGCTCAGCTCCCTCGAGATTTCAAGCCGGCGCAGGATGTTTGTCGCCTCCACCAGGACCAGATGTGGCGCGACCAGTTCTTCCGCCGCCAGCAGCCGCTCGGCCCAATTCCCTTCGGCGCCCATGTCGGTCGTCGCAGACACGAGCACCGAAGCATCGACGACGGCGCTCATCGCCGATCTGCATCGCGGTGCTTCAGGATCTGCTTGGCGGTCACGTGGCCGTCAGCCGCGTGCTTGCGTTCGCGAACCCGCTCGAGCCAGGTGTGCATCGAGGGTCGGGCGACGAGGCGTTCCAGCTCTCCTTTGAGGTACTCCTGCATGGACTTACGCTCGCGAGCGGCGCGGCTCGCCAATTCGTCACGAACCTCCTCAGGTACGTCGCGAATGGTGATCTGAACTCCCATGACTGCAATGTGCCAGCATTGCAGTCATAGTGCAATCGGATGGGGAATTTGTCGAAGCGCGCCGTCCGCCCATTTCTTCGCCGCACGCCGACGCCACTGCGCCAGGACTTGGCGAAGAAACTCGACCTGTATGATGCCGCACTTTGCGAACAATATTCCCTGGAATGGCACCGGCGACCAGGCGTTGGTGTAGCCGCGCCGCGAGGTCTTCGATGCGTTGCCGCAGGCGCGCCAGGTTCGGATCAAACACTCCAGCATCGCCCTCGGCAAACCAGACAGTGCCGATCGGTACAAAATCCGTTTCAAGCAGCCGCTTCTCGAGCTCGATGCGTTCCGGCACGAACGGATTGCAATCGGTAAGCGCGGCAACCGCAGCAACGGCGGCGCGTTCATCGCCCTTTATGAGCGCCATAGATCCCCCTGCAAAGAAGCTTACGAAGAAGAGGCGATGCTTGTCCAGCTGAACAGCTTGGCGTGAGCGACCCGAGTAACGATACGCCAGGAATTCTAGCAGTCCGTTGAAGAACAGGCGCGCTAGCGAAAATGAGGATTTTCGCGTCAGGACCAGGCGCGAAACCGGAGGCAAAGCCGAAGCTTTTGTTGAGGATTTCGCAACGCAGGCATGATGTGAAAAGACCATTTGCAGCGCGTGTCCTGTTTTTCAACGGCTGCTAGGCGCCGAGTGATAGCTGGGCCGCGTGGCTCGGCCTCAATCAGTTGCGACCGCTTGACGTGGCTCTAGCCTTGTCGATACAAGCGCGACGGTCTCCAAAAATGGACTATCAGGATCAAACTACGCCTCCCGAGACATTTCGAGATTCCGGAAGAGGAACTGCGACCGGGATCGCATCTTGGCAATCATGGCAGAAGACCTTGGAGGACCCCGGCGGCCTTGCGTCGTTGATCGCGCTTCTAATTGTCATCATGGCACCGCTATTCAGTGCTCGAATGAGGCGCTTCTTTCGCCTTCTGTGTGTTCGCGTTTGGCTCAGAATCGAGAAGATTCATCGATTGCATCCTCTTTGGTTTCCATCGTTCGCTCTAGTTGCCGCCGCAGTCCCGCTGTGGTTGATCTTTGCCGTCATCTATCCGTGGGTAGGTCCAATCAATTCATGGTACTTGGGGGTTGCCTTAGGAAGCGGGGTGTTTGTCGCTCTGCTAAGCATGACGTTGCTGTTGCAGTACCTACATTTCCGCCAGCCCAGCCGTGACTACATCACTTCGATGATAAAGGCTGCGATCGATTTGCAAAGGAAATCTAGATACGCAGATACCCTCCCGAAGTTGCACAGCGTCGTGGATTACCTTCGTAACACCCGAGGCTCGCTCGTAAGGTCAGCGCCTCTCGATGAACATCTAGTCCGATTTCGCCACGATCTGCAGCAGGTGCTCAGTTTTGTAACAGCGGCATTTGATCTTTCCACCGGCAAGGATTGTCGGGCTTCCATCAAGATGCTGATGCGAGAGCAGGAGAACCGTGAAGATCCCAGGTCTTTTGAAGAGTTCTCACGGAGATGCCTGGTCCAAACGCTAACCCGTGATCCTGCCAGCAGACAGGGCACGCGTGCGAGTGCTCCGCTGATGTCTTACAGACACTTGATGCCCCTTTTCACGGAGAGGAACAATTCGTTTTATTTGTCTAACGACGTAATTTCGTCTTGGAAGGAAAATGAGTTCACCCATCCAAGCTTAGGGCGATTCGATCCTAATCTCGGAAAGTGGCCTCTGCCGTATTCTAGCTTGTTTGTATGGCCAATTCGTAGACGTCTCGACAGAACCTCAGTTGAAGACGTCAGTTTCGATGTGGTTGGCTTCTTGTGCGTTGATGCACCAGCAAGGAATGCATTCGATAGGTGGAATGATTTTCACATGGGGTCGATTGTTGCTGATTCTCTATTTTACTACATGAAGGATTACCTCGTTCCGGAGGAACAATTGTGACGCAGAAAGTAACTACGATGGTTGTAGCCGCTCCTGCGGCCGATGGTACGAAGGTGGTAAGCAGGGTATACATTCTGTGTGCGGCACTAGGAAAGTTGCTGGAAAGTAGCGACCTGCCCCCGGATACACGACCAGAGCAGCCGGTCCCGCCGATGCAGTCGGGGCGTCCATAAGCGCCGGAGTGGGCGTTCTAGTGTTTCTCGCTCGGGACGTTGTACCCGTGTCGCTAGATAGGTGGTGCCAGCGACCGCTTCAAATGGTCGCACGTGGACTCGAACCACGGACCTTTTGCATGTGAGGCCGACCAAGGGAAAATCCGCCGACGTCCGCAGCCAAGGTCCGCCGACGATCCCATCCCAAGGCCGAGGACCAGGCCCACCGCTCTGCGCCAGCAATACAACCGGCCCGCCCGCTGTCACGACGAACGCGTCGATCGCAGCCACAGCGCGACTTGACACGCAGGCCGCGCGCAGCATCCGCGTGCGCAGGCTCACCGATGATCTCGTCTGGTGCCAGACCGTCCACACAGCTGAGCCAGATAACGGATGCGCTCTCGTTGAGCACGGCAAACCGCCCACTTTCCTCGCTGAACAGCACCAAACTGCCGTCGAGCACGAAATAGCTCGTGTTGCGCGGTCGCAAGATCGGACGCTCGATGGTCCGGCCCGGCTCCACAGAGCTCAAAAGCGCGACGTCGGCACGTCGCGGCACCGGGAAGAGCGGCAGATAGGATGATGTGTCGGCGCCCGGATAGAGGCGCTCAAAACCGCCGCGTCGCGACAGCTCCTGTTCGGCGAGGCGGTGCAGCGCATCATCGCCCATCCGACGCAGACCGCTCGCCGGCGGGCTCGCAGCTCCGATCAACTCGAGCGCATCGACCACCAGTTGCCGTTTCAGGGTGTACTCGGCCCGACCGGCAACACTCGCCGCCGTTACCTCCACGCTCGATCCAGCCCTGCAGCCCTGGCCTGGTCTGCCAGGCCGGCACGTGCGCGCACCACCGGCACCGGCACCGACCCTGTCGCCGCCGGGTCTACTGGGGCTGGCGTTGAGCCTCCTCGGTCTGGGTGTATGGCTGCGGCGCCGCTATGCGGGGTCATGACGGGGCACCACGAGATTTCGCAGCCTCCGGTACCTACACGTTCCTATTCCGAGAGCCCCGGATCGATCAGATGTTCGACGCGCTCAGCGTCGAGGTTAGGCCGCAGGCTGTACTCGATGCGCAAGATGCGCGAACTGAGTTTTTCAAAAGAAGCGAAGTGGTCGCACGTGGACTTGAACCACGGGCCTCCTGCATGTGAGGCAGGCGCTCTAACCAGCTGAGCTATGCGACCACGCTGTGTACTGCGGCGTCGGTGGGTAACACGCTGGGGTAGGTGGCGCAAGCATTTCGAACTGGGTCGCTGGTGTGTAGTGGCTCGTGGCTGGTGGTTCGCGGCTGGAGGGGTGGTGGCTGGTGCATTCGGCACGGTCGTTGTACACGACGCGCATGTCTCGCCTCGTCGACGACTATGGTGGGGCGTTCGTTCCGCAGCTCGGGCTGGCCGATCTGTCACGCCAGGCGCTTTGCTACCCTCGGGCGCGAGTACTTGCTCTCGGCGCTCGCATCGTTTTCGAACGCCTGCGGCCGCTGCGGCGGTGACCACCCCCTGGCCCTTTCCTTGTCTGCGGCGACCACCCCCTGGCCCCCTCCTTGGCAAGGAGGGGGGATTCTAGTTTTCGTCTGGAGAACACGGCGTGCCCCCTCCTTACTAAGGAGGGGGCGACGGGGGTGGTCGCCTGAACAGCGATGTTTCTATAAGTCTGAACGCTGAAACATCTTGGTCGTCGATGACCCTGCACTACAATCGCCACCGCGAGCGCGACAAGCGACGCAGTTTGCGCAACAACGCGACGCAAGCTGAGCTGCAATTGTGGTCGGTGCTCAAAGGACGGCAGCTCGGCATCAAGTTTCGGCGCCAGCACAGCATCGACGCGTTCGTTGTCGACTTCTATGCGCCGAGTTGCAGGCTGGCGATCGAGGTCGATGGCGAGGCGCACGATTCATCCGAGGCCAAGCAGTACGATCTTGAGCGTACGGCATATCTGCAAAGGTTCGGTATTCGAGTACTGCGATTCAGCAATGCTGAGGTCGTTGCGAATGAGGCTAACCCCACACCGACGGTTGCCGGTCACGCCACGGCCGCGCCTCTTCGAGCTGCCCGGCGAGCCGCAGCAGCACGGCTTCGCCGCCAAGCGCTGCCGTGAACATCAGGCCGATCGGCAGGCCGTCGTCGGTCCAGTGCAACGGCAGCGAAATCGCCGGTTGACCGGTGGCGTTTTGCAGCGGTGTGGCTGGGACGTAATCCGCCAGCTGTCCCAATCCTTTGAGCGGATCGCGTTCGTGGATGTCGATCTTGCCGAGAGCGACCGGCGGCGTTCCCAAAGTGGTCGTCAGCCAGATGTCGTAGGTTTCGTGGAAGCGCCCGACCTGGCGCGACACCATCTGTAGCATGGCAATCGAAATCAAGTACTGCGTTGCCGGGATCTGCTTCCCCTGCTGGTAGATCGCCCAGGTGAGACCTTCGAAATCCTCCTCGCGCGGAACCTTGCCGTTCAGAAACGCAAAGCCGTCGATGGCGGCCGCATGCGCCGCGGTGAAAACCGTCAGGAACGAGCTGGTTACCATTCCCGCATCGATCGGTGGCATCGCTTCTTCGACGGTATGACCGAGACCGTCGAGCAACTTGGCCGTCGATTCCACCGCGCGAACACAGTCGGGGTGCAGCGCAACGCCCGTCGATTGCTTGCTGCTGAAGGCGATTCGCAAACGCCCCGGAGGCGTACGCGACTCTTCGAGGAACGGACGCGGTACGTGCGGTGCAAAATAGGGATCGCCGGCTTCGGGTCCGTGCGTACAGTCGAGCGCTGCCGCCGTGTCGCGTACACTGCGACTGACGACGTGCTCGGCGATCAGGCCGTTGGCGAAATCGCCGAGGTCGGGTCCCATCGGGTTGCGCGCTCTGGTCGGTTTCAGTCCGACAAGACCGCAACACGAAGCCGGAATACGAATTGAACCGCCGCCGTCGTTGGCATGCGCTAGCGGAACGATGCCGGCGGCGACGGACGCGGCTGAACCGCCGCTCGACCCGCCGGTCGAGTGTTTCAAGTTCCACGGATTGTGTGCCGGACCGTAAAATGCCGACTCCGTAGTCGGTAGGATGCCGCACTCCGGGACGTTCGTCTTGCCGACGGCAATCAAGCCGGCCGCCTTGAACCGCGCCACCAGCGTGTCGTCACGCAGCGCCGGAACACCCGCTTGGAATTTGCACGCGCTGGTCGTCGGCACGCCTGCGTAGTTGCCGAGGATATCTTTCAGGAGAAAGGGTACGCCGTGGAATGGTCCTGTGCCGCTGCCCTTCATTTGCGCCGCGGCCGTGGCGCGCGCCTGATCGTACATCTTGTAGACGACGGCGTTGAGGGCCGGGTTGTGTTTCTCGATCCGGGTGATGGCTTCCTCGACGAGCTCTGCCGGGGTGACGTCGCGCTTCTTCACCAGCTCTGCCAAGCCTAGTCCGTCAAACTTGCTGTAGCCTGAAAATGCCATGGCATCTCTCCTTCGATTTTCGGCGATTCGGTGCGGGTGGAATGTCTCCCCTCGGTCTAGTTGAGTATCCCGTCTCGGGCAACAACGTCGATGCGGCGAACGTGATTGCGGCGCAGTGCGATGCGGAGAGCGGTACCACCTTCGTGCCGATAGCGGAAGCGCTGCAGGAGGGCTTGAACGTGGATGATACCGACATGGTTTGCCACTGGCTTACAATGAGGATAGAGTAAGACATGGAAAGCATTGGCGGACATCCATGGACACAGCGTACGTAACCAGTAAAGGGCAACTCGTGGTGCCGGCGCGCTTGCGCCGCAAGTATGGCATCAAGGCGGGAACGAAAGTGCGATTCCTCGAACGCGATACCGAGATCATCCTGCAGCCTCTGACGCGCCAGTATATTCGTAGCGTTTGCGGCCTGCTCGAGGATGCGGGCCCCGCCACTCCGGAGCTGTTGAAGGAGCGCGCGCGCGACCGACGGCGAGAGGAGGCACGCGGTGGCAAGTCCCGTGCTCGATAGCTTTGCGTTGCTGGCCTTTCTGTTCAAAGAGAAAGGGCACCAGAAGATCGTCGACGTGTTCGACCAGGCCGCAGAGAGCGACGCAGCCGCCCTCATTGCCTCACCCAATTGGGCCGAGGTGCGGTATATCGTACAGCGTAAGGTGGGAATGGGACGGTGGACTGAGGTTCGCTCGGCCATTCTTGCGTTACCGATACGGGTCGTTGCCGCCGATCAGGTGCTCGCCGAGGCAGCCGGTGCCTTGAAGGCGGTGAAGAAAATGTCGCTCGCTGACTGCTTTGCCGCTGCGTTGGCACAGCAGCGGGAGGCAGCCGTATACACCGGGGACCCTGAGTTCAAGGCGGTGGCGAAGGAAATCAAGGTCGTATGGTTGTGACCGCCGCGACCACTGCGAACGCGCGGTTCTGTTGCGGCGCGGCCTCCGGCGAGACGGCGAACGTCGCGGCGCGCGTGCAGGGTGTGGCGCCTTAACGATGCTCGTGTGATATGGCGGCGGGAATGCTCACCGTCGTCGAGTCGAATGCCGCTACCGGACGTCTTGTCGCCGCGGCCGATTTCGTGTGTTCGTTCCGCGCCGGTACCGAGTTGTTGCTGCTTGGCGCGACGCGCGAGGCCGTCGACGACTTTGCTTACGGCCTGGCGGCAGCGCAGCAGGCCAGCTTCGGTTGGCACCGCTTTACGTTGTTGCAGCTCGCGGCGTGGTTGGCGCAACCGGTTCTCGCGGCGCGCGCCGCGGCACCGACTCTGCCGCTGGCCAGCGAAGCCTTGGCGGCGCGCGCCATCTTCGGCGAGCTCAACGCCGGCCGACTTCCTTTCCTGTCGCCGGTCGCACGCTTCCCCGGATTCGCGCGCGCCGTGGCGGCAAGCCTCGACGAGATTCGCCTGGCGCGTATCGCGCCGGAAAAGCTGGCCGGGTTTGGCGGCGTCGCCGCGGAGTTGGCGCACGTGCAGTCGGCCCTCGAGCGCGAGTTGACGACGATCGGCGTAGCCGATCGTGCCGCTTTGCTGGCCGTGGCGACCGAGGCAGTACGCAGCCAAGCGCCGCTCGTGGGGTGTCCGCTGCTGTTGCTCGATGTGCCGCTGGAGTCGCGCGCCGAGCGCGACTTTGTCGCCGCGCTGGTGGCGGTCAGCGAGGCCAGCCTGGCTACGGTGCCGAAGGGTGATGAACGGACCCTCCTGTGGTTGCAATCCTTGGCGAGCGACACGTGGAGTCCCGCAGCTGTCGAGTCGCCAGGTTCGAGCCTCGAACGCCTGCGCTCGTTCCTGTTCAGCGACCGTGAACCGCTGCCCGGGGCAGCCGACGACTCTGTTCAATTTTTCTCGGCGCCGGGCGAACAACGCGAGTGCGTCGAGATCGCTCGCTCGATCCTCGACGAAGCGCAACGCGGTACCCGCTTCGACGACATCGCCGTTTTCGTGCGTAGCCCCGAGTCGTACTCGCCACACCTCCAATACGCTTTCCGGCGCGCTTCCATTCCCGCCTACTTCGCACGCGGCACACGTCGCCCCGACCCGGCTGGCCGCGCCTTTCTCGCCCTGCTTGCCTGCAAGGCCGAAGGGCTGTCGGCAAAGCGATTTGCCGAGTACCTGTCGCTGGCGCAGGTGCCGGGTGGGGAGGGGACGGGAGATGGGAGTCGGGAGACGGGAGAGTCTCGCACGCCCGACGCCGGACGCCCGAGGCTCGTCGAATCGTCGGAACTGCCGGTTCAAGACGGTACGCTACGCGCCCCGTGGCGCTGGGAAGAGTTGCTCGTCGAGGCGGCGGTCATTGGCGGTAAGGATCGCTGGCTGCGCCGACTCGACGGTTTGGCGGCCCAGATTGCAGTCCAACTCGACGACGCGGAGCGCGACGATCCGCTGTCGCCACGCGTTGCGGCCTTGCGTCGTGAACAAGTGAACCTCGAACACCTGTGCGCCTTCGCTCTGCCACTGATCGATCGCCTTGCCATGCTTCCGTCCGCTGTCACCTGGGGTGAATGGCTTACGCAGTTGAACGACCTTGCGCCGCGAGCTCTGCGCCAACCGCAGCGGGTTCTGGCGCTCTTGGCAGAGCTGCAGCCCATGGCGGCTGTGGGTCCGGTCGGCCTTGGCGAGGTCTACGACGTTTTGAGCCAGCGGCTCTCGACCCTCGAAGACGAGCCGCCGGCATCACGCTTCGGCCGAGTGTTCATCGCGCCCCCGGAGCAAGCCCGTGGCCGTCGCTTCGCGGTCGTTTTCATTCCCGGGCTGGCCGAGCGCATTTTCCCGCAACGCCCGCGTGAGGATGCGCTGGTGCTCGACGAGCTGCGGTTGCGCTTGGGTTCCGATTTGCTCACTCAAGACGATCGCGCCCGCCGCGAGCGGCTGCAGCTGCGTCTGGCCCTGGGAGCCGCGTCGCGCCGCGTCGTCGTTTCCTATCCGCGTGTCGAAGTGCGTGAAGGGCGGCCGCGCGTGCCGTCGTTCTACGGTCTCGACATCGAACGCGCCATCAGCGGTCGGGTTCCCGACCACGAGGACCTGCAACAGCGTACGGCGGCAATGGCCGACGCGCGCCTGGCGTGGCCGGCGCCGACCGACCCACGCCGCGCCATCGACGATATCGAGCACGACCTCGCGGTGCTCGGCGTTCTGCTGCGTCACACGAGCAAGGAGCATTCGCAAGGCCGGGCGCGTTACCTGCTCGAGCTCAATGCGCATCTGGCGCGCGCCCTGCGCGGCCGTTGGGCGCGTTGGGAAACCAAGAAGTGGCAACCGGCGGACGGATTGATCCGCAACTCTGAAACCGTTCACGCGGCGCTGGACGCACATCGACTTGCTCATGCCCCCTGTTCGGTGTCGGCCCTGCAACGCTTCTCCGACTGCCCGTATCAGTTCTTCCTGGCGGCGATTGTCGGGCTCGAAGCACGCCAGGAACCACTCGCCCTGCAACGCATCGATCCGCTGACGCGCGGCCGCATCGTCCATGCGACACAGGCACAACTGCTGCGCGGACTGCAATCCGCCGGACGCTGGCCCTTACGTTCGCAGCCTGCCGACGCGTTGCGTGCCGAGCTCGACTCGACGCTCGACGCCGTTGCCGCGAAATTTCGCGACGATTTGGCGCCGGCAATCGCGCGTGTCTGGCACGATGAAATCAATACGATTCGCACCGACCTGCGCATCTGGCTGCAGCGCCTCGTCGACAGCAGCGGCGATTGGGAGCCGTGGCGCTTCGAGCTGGGATTCGGGCTGACGCATCGCGGCGACCAGCTCGACCCGCACTCCATTGACGAAGCGAGTCGCCTCCCTGGCGACTTTCTCTTGCGCGGCGCTGTCGACCTCGTCGAACGGCGGCACGACGGCAAGACGCTGCGCATCACCGACTACAAGACCGGCAAGGATCACACGCCGGCCGGCTGCGTCGTCGGCGGCGGGCGCGTGCTCCAGCCCGTGCTCTACAGCCTGGCTGTCGAAGCGGCGCTACAACAGCGCGTCAGCGAGGCTCGTTTGTTTTTCTGTACGACCGCCGGTGGCTTCAGCGAGCGCTTCGTGCGCGTCGACGACGACGCCCGAGCCGCGGCGGCGCAAGTCTTGAAAATCATCGACACGGCGATCGGCGACGGCCATCTGCCGCCGGCACCGCGTGAAGGATCATGCGTGCGCTGCGACTACCGTGACGTGTGCGGACCGTACGAAGAGATTCGTGCCGGTCGTAAAGATGCGTCGTTGCTCAAGCCGCTCGAGACCTTGCGAGGGCTGACGTGAAACCGCTGGCGGATGACGAAGCCCGGGCGCTGATCCGTGCGGCGCTCGATCGTACGCTCGTCGTCGAAGCCGCTGCCGGTACGGGCAAGACGACCGAGTTGGTGCGACGCATTGTCGCTGTGTTGGCGTCAGGGCGGACCACGGTCGAACGCATCGTCGCCGTGACCTTCACGGAAAAAGCCGCCGGCGAGCTCAAGCTGCGTTTGCGCGCCGGCCTGGAAGAGGAACGACGCGCGGCCCCGTCGGGCGACGAGCGGCGCGGACATCTCGAACACGCGCTGGCTCATCTCGAAGAAGCGCAGGTCAACACCATTCACGGCTTCTGTGCCGATCTCCTGCGCGAACGCCCGCTGCAGGCGCGTGTCGATCCGCAGTTCCGGGTGATGACCGAGCCGCAGGCCGAACGCCTGTATGCGGATGTCTTCGCGTTGTGGATGCAGCAGCAGCTCGAAGATCCACCGCCGGGACTGGCCCGGGCGCTGCGCCGGGAAGCGGGGTTTCGTTTCGACGACACGGCGAACGACCGCCTGCGTCTGGCCGGTTGGACCCTGGTTACGTGGCGCGACTTTCCGGCAGCATGGCGCCAACCGGAGCTCGAGCGCTGCGGTACGATCGATTCGTTGGCCGCACAGCTGCACGACTTCGCGGCGCTCAGCGAGCGTTGCAGCGCACCGCTGCGCGACGGTCTGTACCGTTGCACCGAGCGCGCGCGCCAGCTCAGCAAAGCGATCCAGACCGAAGAAGCGGTCCGCGACCGCGACTACGACGGGCTCGAATCGGCTTTGATCAGCCTCGGCCGCGACAACGACTTCGGCAAATGGAAAGGCTACGGCCAGCAGTACGGTCCGGGTGTGAAGCGCGAAGAGGTGCTTGCCGCCTGTGCCGCTTTGATCGAAGGGTTGCGGGCGTTCCAGCGCACGGCGGACGCCGACCTTGCGGCCCTGCTGCATGCCGAGCTGCGCGCCACCATCGAACGTTATGAGGAAGCGAAAGCACGCGTCGGGCAGCTTGATTTCATCGACCTGCTGCTACGGGCGCGCAACCTGTTGCGTGACGACGCCGATGTGCGCGCCGATCTGCAAGGGCGCTTCACGCACCTCTTTGTCGATGAGTTTCAAGATACCGATCCCCTGCAGGCCGAGATCCTGCTGCTGCTCGCTTCCAACGATGCGGCCACGGATGACTGGCGCGCGGTGACTCCAACGCCTGGCCGATTGTTTGTTGTCGGCGATCCGAAGCAATCGATCTATCGCTTCCGTCGCGCCGATGTCAGCGTCTACGAAGAAGTGAAAGCACAGCTCGAGAAGCATGGTGCTACGTGCGTGCAACTGACGACGAGTTTTCGCTCGCTGCCGTCGATTCAGCGGGCCATCAACACCGCCTTTACCCCCGTGATGACCGGAGACGAAACGCGACTGCAGGCGCGCTACGTACCGTTGTCACCGCATCGCGACGATCGCAGTGATGAGCAACCGACCGTGGTGGCGCTGCCGGTGCCGCGTCCGTACGGCGTCAAGAACATCGCCGCCTCTGCCATCGAGCGCTCGTTGCCCGACGCGGTTGCGGCTTTTGTCGAATGGTTGGTGCAGGACAGCGGTTGGACGGTGAGCGAACGTGGCGGGGCGCCGGTCAAGGTCGCCGAGCGCCACATCTGTCTCCTCTTCCGCCGCTTCCAAAGTTGGGGAGAAGACATCACCCGCGGTTACGTGCGCGCTCTTGAAGCACGGGGGATTCCGCATCTGCTGGTCGGCGGGCGCTCGTTTCACGCGCGCGAAGAAGTGGAAACCATGCGCACCGCGCTCGCCGCCATCGAATGGCCCGACTACGAGCTCGCCGTCTACGCCACTCTGCATGGTTCGCTCTTCGCCATCGGCGACGAGGAGCTGCTCGAGTATCGGCATCGGTATGGACGGCTGCATCCGTTCCGCATTGCTGACGAAATGGAACCCGAAGATCCGGGGCCCGTGGCTAGGGACTCGGCGCTCGCTGGTGCTGACAGTCCCCTCACCGTAACCCTATCGCCTGCCGATGCGCTCTTGCGAGCCCCGAGTCCCCAGCCCCGAGTCCCGAGCCCCAAGCCCCGAGCCCCGATTGATGCGGAAGCCGAATCCCCGCGAGTCCCGAGTCACTTGAAGCCCATCACCGAAGCTCTGGCGCTGCTGTGCGACCTGCATCGCTCGCGCAACTATCGACCGGTAGCGGAGACGGTGGCACGACTGCTCGAAGCGACACGCGCGCATGCCGGGTTCGTGCTGCGCCCTTCCGGTGAGCAGGCGTTGGCCAATGTCCTGCACGTCGCCGAGCTCGCGCGTGCCTACGAAGCCGAAGGCGGCTTGTCGTTTCGCGGCTTCGTCGAGCAGCTGCGCGCCGACTCCGAAAGCGGCCAGGCGGCGGAGGCGGCAATCCTCGAAGAAGGCAGCGACGGCGTCCGCATCATGACCGTACACAAGGCCAAGGGTCTCGAATTTCCGGTGGTGATCCTTGCCGACATCACCGCCAAGCCGGCACAAAACCAAGCCGGCCGGCATCTCGATCCGGCCAGGGGACTGTGCGCCGTGCGCATCGGCGGCTGGTCGCCTGTCGACTTGCTCGAGCACGAATCCCTCGAACAAGCGCGCGACGAAGCGGAAGGCGTGCGCATTGCCTACGTTGCCGCGACGCGCGCTCGCGATCTGCTTGTCGTACCCGCGGTCGGCGACGCTCCGTTCGAACGTGGGTGGGTCAATGCTCTCAATCGTGCCATCTATCCGGCCGTCGACGACCGCCATCGCCCGGAAGCCGCGCCGCGTTGTCCGCTGTTTGGTAGCGACTCGGTGATCTCGCGGCCCGATGAGCGGTTGGGCGATGAAGCGGTTCGGCCGGGTCTACATCGCTTCGACGGCGGCTATGATGTTGTCTGGTGGGATCCGCGCACTCTCGACCTCGAAAAGCAGCCGCGCTTTGGGATCCGCCGTCTCGAGCTCATCGGCAAGGACGTCGACGACGAAGTTCTGGCGGCCGATCTCGATGCGTATCGTCAATGGCGGGAGCGGCGCGATGCCGCGGTCGCCAGCGCCGCCGCGCCGACTCTCGATGTACAGACGGCAACGCAGTGGGCGCGCGCAGAGTCTGAACCGGCGAGCGAAGTTGCCGTCGTGGTCGTGCCGCGCGATGGCCAGCAGCCCTCCGGACGGCGTTACGGCAGCCTGGTGCACGCCGTGCTCGCGACGCTGCCGTTCAACGCGGAGGAGGATGCGACCGAGCAAATTGCGCTGCTGCAAGGTCGCCTGCTCGGTGCGCTGCCGGATGAGGTGGAAGCAGCGGCGGCGGCGGCACGGCGCGTCATGCGCCACGAATTGTGGCAGCGGGCGCGCACGGCGGGAGCGCGCGGGCTCTGCCGTCGCGAGACGCCGGTGAGTGTTCGTCGGGCCGACGGCAGTTTGATCGATGGCACCGTCGACCTGGCGTTTTGCGAAGACGGCGAATGGGTCGTCGTCGATTTCAAGACCGACCGCGAGCTGGCGACCGATCTATCGGTCTATCGCCGGCAGGTGGCGCTGTATGCGATGGCGATCAGCCGCTCCACCGGCCAACCGGCGACGGCAGTGTTGCTTCACGTCTGACTGAGATCGACTCGACCGGGCGGTCTCGATGGCGATGGCGACCTCCGGTCGATGCCGGATTGGCGGTCCCGTCGTCTGCGCAGATTTGATCTTTGTCGGCGCACGGATGTCGGCTAGCTTCAGCGGCCTGTGAGTCTTCGCCTGTCGTCGTTCCTAACATTCTTGGTGCTTGTTCTGAGTGCCGAAGCGCTGCGGCCGTCCGCTGCGAGTGCGGTGAACACCGTTTATTTGATGAACGACGACCACGTCGACTACGGCTGGAACGATAGGGTGCCGAACTACGAGCCGGCGCTGCTCAACGAGATCGACTACTACCGGGCTCGCGTCGACGTCACGGCCGCGGCGCCGCTGGGTGAGCAAACGCACTTCAATACCGACGGCTGGTTCGCGGTTTGGCTCTACCAACAAAACCGCTCGAACACGCAGTTCCAGGACCTTCTCGCCAAGATGCGCTCCGGGAACATTACGGCGCCGCTTAATCCGATGGTGACCCTCTACGGCGCGCTGTCCACCGAAGGGGCGATCCGCAGCGGTTACTATCCCGGCAAGCTGCAACGCCAGTACGGCGTGCCATTCCTGATGGCGCAGGACATGGAGAACGCCACCAGCCCGTGGGGCATTGCCAGCATCTGGGCCGGCAGTGGCGCGAAGTATACCTGGAAGGGCCTGTGCGGCTGCTCCAGCGCCGGCACCTACGCCAACCGCACCGACGAGGTGTTTCTTTGGCAGGGCCCGGACAACAAGACGTTGCTGATGAAGTGGTACTTCCTTTCCAGCACCACGACGTGGGGTGGGTACGCCGAGGCGCGCGACAACCTGTCACAAGCGGCGATTCAGAATTCGATCAACCATTTTTCCGTGCGGCCGCCGAATGTGCCGTTGACCGGATTGTTCGGCGCCGGGTGGGACGACGTCACCTGGTTGAGCTCGCAGTTCGAGCCGTTGGCGCAACAGTGGAATACGGTGCATCCCGGCGGCGACCAGGTCCGTGTCTCGAACGGCGTCGACTATTTCCTGCAGCTCGAAAATTTCGCCGGCTCACTCAATACGCTGCGCGGCGGCTGGGGGAACGAATGGGATCTGGCGCCGGCTTCGCTCGCCGAACGAACGTCGCAGACCCGGCGGGCGATCGAGGAGCTGCACACTGCGGAAGGGCTGTCGGCGATCGTCCACGCCTACGACCCGAGTCGCTGGCCGGCGCAGCAAGCCGCCGTCGAGAGCGCCATGGTCGACTACGGCCGCTACTACGAGCACACCTGGGGGTCGGTGAACGGCGTGCCGTTGAGCTCGGTGGTGAGCAACAAAAAGCTTTGGGCCCAGCACGTCGAGGATGCGGTGGCCGGCGCGCATGTCGCCGCTGCCGCAAGCTTCGCTGCGTTGTTCACGACACCCGGCTTGGAGGACCGATTCGTCGTCTTCAATCCGCTTGGATTTGCCCGCACCGACTACGCCGACCTGCCGGTAGCGAGTGTCGGTCCGTACGTCGTCACCGACGTGACTTCAAACACCGAAGTTGCCAGTCAGGTGGTGAATGTTGGCGGTAGCTTCTACCTGCGGATCTTGGCCAGTAGCGTACCGTCATTCGGCTATCGGATGTACTCGTATCGGTCCGGGACCGGGGTTGGCTTCGCCGCTGCGGCGAGCTTTGCCGGCGGCCAGATGAGCGGCGACCGCTATCGAGTCGCACTGGGTGCCCGCGGCCAACTGACGAGCGTGGTCGATTTGTCGAACGCCTCTCGTGAATTGGCCGGCGCGAACGCGCTCAACGACTTCGGCGCTGGCAGCGGTTGCAGTGGCGTCGCCGAAAACGTCGGCCCGGTGAGTGCCAGCATGGTCTGCACCGTCAGCGGGCTGCCCAGCCGTCGCGTTCGCGTGACGTTGATACGCAATGTGAACCGCGTCGAGATCGAAAACGAGATCCTGCAGAACTACACATCGGCAGCGCAGTACCGCTATCACTTCAACCTCGACAGCCCGCAGATCCGCTTCGAAGAGGTCGGTGCAATTGCACGACCGGGTTTCGTACCGACCGGCGACTTTCTTCCCGGCGCGCGCACCGACTACGTTACCCTCAACCACTTCGCCAGCTTTGCAACCGCTGCCTACACGGCGACCTTGTCGAATGCCGACGCCTACCTGATGCAAGTCGGCAACAGCAGCGTGTCGAGCTTCGATCTGTCGACGCCGCAGGTGAAGGTGCTGGCTTCGGGCGCAATCGCTGGGAGCGATATCAGCGATCAGGGTGGCGATGCCTACGTGTTGACGCGCTTTGCTCTGAGCGCTGATGCAGCGGCGTACGACGGGCCTTCGGCACTGCGAACCAGTCTGGCGCATCAGAATCGCCTCGAAGCCATTGCGTTGTCGCGCGGTCAGAATGGGCCCCTTGCCGCGGCGAGCGCCGGCTTTCTCTCTGTCAGCCCTGCCAACGTGGTCGTGACCGCCTTCAAGCCGGCAGAAGAGAGCAATCGCGGTTGGATTGTGCGCTTGTGGGAGCTCTCGGGAACACCTGCCAGTGTTAGCATCGATGCGTCGAGCTTTGCTCCGGGTACGGCGGCCGAGACTACGTTGATCGAGACCGATGTCGGCGCCGTCCCAATCAGCGGCGGTGTCATCAACGCCGCGATCGGAGCGAACGAGATCAAGACCTTCCGCTTCGGCAACCCTCTGCCGTCGCCTTCAACCGCGTCGCCGACGCCCTCCTCGACGGCCACCCGGACGATCACGCGCACGTCGACGTCGACGCCGACTTCCTCCCCGACGCCCGTCCCCGCGACCTATACGGCAACGGCCGCTGCCACGCCGACCTCGACGCCCAGCAACTCGCCGCCGCCGACGACGACCGGCACGCCAACCCCGGCAAGGCTGAGCGGCGTGATCCGCTACCAAGGGAGCGGGATTCCCGTACCGGATGTCGACGTGCCCTTGCTCGGCCCGCTGCCACAAGATGCGATCACCCTCGCCGACGGCAGCTTCTCTCTCACTGCGAGCGCGGCGCAGAACTGGCATTTCGCACCCCACAAAAACGGTATCGAGAAGACCGCCATCACCGCACTCGATGCCGCGATGATCCAACAGGCAGCCGTGGGCTTGCGATCGCTCACACCGGCGCAGCGTCTTGCGTGCGACAGCAATGGTAACGGATCGATCAGCAGCATCGATGCGACGTACATCCTGCAGTATCGCGTTGCGCTGCTGAGTATGTTGCCGGTGGCGAAAGCTTGTGGGACACAGTGGTTCTTCGTGCCATCGCCTGGATCGGTCCCGAACCAGACCCTGCAGCAGCCGATTCTTCCCAGCTGCCAGGCTGGTGCGATTGACTACCAACCTCTCCAGGGCGACGCCGCGGCGCAAGATTTCGTCGCCGTTCTGTCAGGCGATTGTTCGGGGAACTGGCAGCCGGCGAGCGGTGGCGGCGCCAGCTTGCTGACTGCCGGCGAGGCTTCCGTGGCGATCGGACCCATCCGGCGTCGGCATGGCCATCACGGCAACGGCAGCTTGGAGATCCCGGTCGTTCTCAGCGCGTTGCGGCCCGTACACGCTGCCGAGATACAACTGCGCTACGATCGCGCCCATGCCCGGATGCGGCGCGTCGTCGGTCCGAAGGGCGCCTTGCTGGCTGTGAACGAAACGAGCCCCGGGACGATCGCCGTGGCGTTGGCGAGTGACCAGCCGCTGGCGTCGGGAACGCTGCTGAGCGTCGAGCTTGCGGCGCGACGAGCATCGACACGCCGGTGGTTGCGCGTCATCGGTAGCAACCTCGAATAGCGGGACATCATCGCTGTCCGAATCGGCTCGAGCCGACGCCCCCTTTTTTCACGGCTAGGCTTTGCCCGCCCATTGCTGAGCGGCCGCTGTCTCAGCACCGGCGAATCAATTCGCCGGCTACTAGAACCAAGTCGCCTGAAGGCGACTCCCCACCCAACCCCGCGAATGTTGGGCGGGGAGCCTGCTTCGAGCAGGCTTGGGTTCGAGTAGCCCGCGGTCTTCAACCGCGGGTGGTGAACGGCATGAGGCAATTGGCGGGCAACCCCTCACGGCTACTGAGTTAGCCAGGGTTGGTTCGTGGCCGATCGAACAGCAACTTTGGCAACGACGAGCATACGTGATTGAATGTTCCGCAGAGCCGCCGCTGGCATCTGACCGGCAGATGAAAGAGGGAGACGCCGAATGATCCGAGTTGCGAGTGTTGAATCTTTGCTGCTGATGCTTGTGACGCTGGCATTGGCGGGCTGCGGCGCGCGCTATATGCGCGTGCAGGAGAAGGGCATGACCTGTGCGGAAGCGCATCAGGTGGCGCTGGCGGCCGTGCATCGCATGGGTTACGAAGTGGTCAATGTCACCAAGCCGTCTCCGGGAGCACCGGGCGTGATTACCGGCACGCAGGGACCCGAGGCCAGCAAAAGATCGGTGCTGGTGCAGGTCTTCTGCACGCAGATCGGTGCCGAAGTCGAAGCCAAGGCGGAAGGCGGTGGCTTGGCGGATCTGAATTTCACTTCGGAGTTCAAGCGGACCTTCGAAACGGCGATGGCGTCTCGCCCGCCGGCCCGCAAAGCGGCGGAAAGCGGCGTCGACGTGCTCTTGGTGCCCGAGCGCGCCAATTCTCCCGAGCTCGGCGTAAATCTTTCCGACACTTCGGTTCTGCCGGTGAGCTTGCGCATCAGCAACAAGACCGAACGCGCCTACGGCTTCCGAGTGAAGGACGTCATTCTGCAGACCGCCGACGGCGAGCGTGTCAAGGCGATTGCGGCGAGCAGCTTGAAGCTCGATGCCTCGACTCTGGCGACGCTGGAGGGCAAGATGGTCAAAGATCAGGACATTGCTCCACAGGCGACGCTGTCGGGATTTCTGCTCTTCCCTTTCAAATCGTACACCCGGGCACGGGTGACGTTGACGGACCGTCAAGCCGGTGAGCCGGAAGGTTTCGCGATCGAGTTTTGAGTGCAAGCTCGCTCTGCGCTCGGCGACTGCTATCGCGAAACAAGAGACAGACTATGTTGAATACGTCGTTTACACGCCTCGTGGGCTGTGAGGTGCCGATTCAATTGGCCGGTATGCCGATGATTGCCAGCCCGCAACTGGCGGCGGCGGTTTCGAATGCCGGCGGCCTTGGCATGGTGGGCGGGGCGCGCCTTACACCCGAGGCCCTCGGCCAGCTGTTGGACTCGGTGTCAGATCTCACGGCGCGGCCGTTTGGCGTCAATTTCATCATGCAGTTCCATGAGAATCCTGCGTGCGTCGAGGTTGCCGCCGCCAAGGCCAGGGTCGTCGAGTTCTTCTACGCCGCGCCGCGCGCCGATCTCGTCAATCTGGCACACCGGGGTGGGGCGCTGGTGAGCTGGCAGGTGGGTTCGCGCGACGAAGCGGTCGCTGCCGAGCAGGCGGGGTGCGATTTCATTATTGCGCAAGGTGTCGAGGCGGGCGGACATGTGCGCGGGCGCATCGGGTTATTGCCGCTGCTCGGAGAAGTGCTCGATGCGGTGACGTGTCCGGTCGTCGCCGCCGGCGGGATCGGAACGGCGCGTGCTTTTGCTGCCGTGCTTGCGGCGGGAGCCGCCGGCGCGCGCCTCGGTACGCGCTTCGTTGCCGCAGCCGAATCGGGGGCGCATCCGCAGTACGTCGAGAAGCTCCTGGCCGCCTCCGCCGCCGACACCGTATACACGGAAGCGTTCTCGGTGATGTGGCCGAACGCGCCGCATCGCGTGCTGCGCTCGTGCGTCGCCGCAGCCGAGGCCGTCGAAGACGAGGTCGTCGGCCATCTGACCGTCTTCGGACAAACGATTCCGTTGTTGCGTTTCTCGGTTCCGGCACCGTCGCGCGCGACCAGCGGCCACATTGAAGCCATGGCGATGTATGCCGGTGAGTCGGTAAGCGCAGTGACGCGGGTCGAGCCCGCTGCGGATATCGTTCGAGAAATGGTTGGCGGTGCCGAAGCCTTGCTGCGGTCGTCTACGGTGTGACGAGAAGGCATGACATCGGTCAAGCTTGGCGAGGTAGCATTGCCGGCGTTGCCACGACGCTGTTTCCGTGATTCTCAAGACTCTGCCGATTCAGGCTATAACCACCACCAGATCCCAAGGAGGAGCGAACATGCGTAGAGGAATGACCAACGGGTTCAAAACGATTCTCACCGTGATGACGATTGGAGTGTCGCTGTCGGTCGGGCTGGCGTCATTGGCTGTGGCGGAGACGAGCGCCATTCCCGCCGCCGCGATGACCGAAGCCAAGGACATTTTCGCCAACCGTTGCTCCACCTGTCACGGTCCGGGCGGCAAGGGCGACGGCCCGGCCGGCGCCGCGTTGAATCCCAAGCCGCGCGACTATTCGGACGCCGCCTGGCAGAAGACGGTCACCGACGACCAGATCGAGAAGATCATCCTCGAAGGCGGTCCGGCTGTCGGCAAGAGCCCGCTCATGCCGCCGAATCCGGATCTCACTGCCAAGCCGCAGGTGGTGAAGGGTCTGCGTAGTATCGTGCGCAGCTTTGGTGAGAAGAAATAGGGTCGAGGAGTCGAGGAGTCGAAAAGTCAAAGAGTCGAAGAGCTAGAAGGGCGAAGGAATGGACGGTCGGCCATCGATGTTCCAACTCTTCGACCCTTCGACTTCTCGACTGTTCGACTCGTCGGTTGATTCCTCGACGAAAAACTCTCCGACGATCTCGCGAAAGTGAGCCGCATTCGCGGCACGCGAGATGGCACCGCGAAAGGCCGAGTTGCCGTGCTGGCCAATGAAATACCGGCAGGCGAATTTGCGCATCACGACCGTGCCGTGAGGATCGCCGTGCAACTCGACCATGGCGGCGTGGTGGCGCAGCAGTTGCGCCTTTTGTTCGGCGAGTGTCGGTGTCGCAGGTAGCGGTTGCCCGTGCAGTGCGGCGGTGATCTCGCGGAACACCCAAGGGCGGACGATGGCTTCGCGCGCGACCATGACGCCGGCAGCGCCGCTGCGTTCGATGGTGCGCAGGGCCGAGGCGGCGTCGCGAATGTCGCCGTTGGCGATGACCGGGATCGCCACGGCATCGACGACCTGAGCGATCTTCTCGGGAAGCGAGGGCTCGCCGTAATGCTGATCGGCAGTCCGGCCGTGAACCGTAACTGCGGCGGCGCCGTTGTCCGCGGCGGCACGCGCGACGGCGGGCGCCGTTGGCGTTTGCAGCGCTGGACCAAGGCGCATCTTTGCCGTGACCGGCACGCGGCCGGCGCCGCGTACGGTGGCGGCGACGAGCCTGCCGACGGTCTGTGGATCACGCAAGAGTGCGGCGCCACAGGCATGGCGACCCATGATGCGTTTTTTCGGACAACCGAAATTGAGATCGATCACCGAGACGTCGAGATCGACCAAGCGGCGGGCCGCTTCCTCGAGCCATTGCTCTTCACGGTCCCATAGCTGCACGCCCAGTGGTTTCTGCTCGTGCTTGACGCCGTCAAGACGCGCCGGCTCGAACTTCCCCTCGATCCAGCCCTTGGCCCAGATCATCTCGGTGAACATCAGCCCGCAGCCACCGAATTCGCGCACCACACGGCGAAAGATCTGATCGGTGAAGCCGGCGATCGGCGCCGCCAGCACCGGCGTATCCAAAACCAGCGGCCCAATTCGCAATCGAGTGCGAGCGTGCATCTTTCGACTGTCGACTGTAGACTCTCGACTCATCATCAATCCCTGAACAAAAATCGCGACACCATGTCCGACGCGGCTTCGACGGCCGCATCACTTTCCGTGTCGCCACTCTCTAGCATCAAGCGCGAAGCAGTCCATTCGATCGAGGCGTAGATGACAAAAGCGGCGGCGGCGGTGTCGGTAACTCGCAGCCGGCCGTCGGCTTGTAAGGCTTCGAAGAGATCGACGAGAGCCACGCGGACGCGTCGCTCGATGGCTTGGACGGCCTGGCGGAACTCGGCGTCCTTGAAATAGCGCTCCCACAAAATCCGCTGCATGCCGGGGTTGAAGGTGCGGATGTGAAAGAGTGCGTCGATCAAGCGCCGCACGCTCTGGCGCGGATCGGCGTGACGCCACAACGTCGGTTCGAGGCTTTGAACGACGTAATCGCCGATCGCTTTGGTTGTACCCTCGAGCAGCTCGAGCAGGATGGCGCGTTTGTCGTGGAAGTAACCGTAGAGCGTGCCGACGGCGATGCCGGCTTTGCGCGCGATGGCGGCGGTGGTCGTCGCGTCGTAGCCCTTGGCTTCGAAGCAGGCGACGGCGGCGTCGAGGACGATCTGCCGGGTGCGCCGGCTGCGGGCTTGCTGCGGCGTGCGCGGCTCCGGGCGTTGTTTGCGTTTCGCTTTCTTCGGCACGTTCCGCTCCTATCAAATCTTGAGAGATCGCACAAAAAATATGAACTCGACGTCATATTCTATTGACTCAAAGGTCATTGACCCGTACTCTCGGCGGATCATTGCACAGGGAGGGGACTACCTTATGGTGATGGCTGCCGGCCAGATGCGCCACGTCGATGCGGAGATCGAGACGATCCTGACGTCGTTCGATACCAACTACGCCTGGAACTACGGAAGTCTGAAGGAAGGCTTGCGCGACCTCTACGAGAAGGCCAAGCGCGAGCAATGGAACGGCACGCAGCAGCTCCAGTGGGACACGCAAGTCGATCCCGAGAGCGAAATCATCCCGCAGTCGTTCAACCCGCTGGAAGACTACGGTCCCTACAAGAAGCTCGACCAGAAGGGCATCAACAAATTCCGCCACGCCGGAATCTCCTGGCAGTTGTCGCAGTTCATGCACGGTGAGCAGGGCGCGTTGATTGTTGCCTCGCAGTTGACCGGCGCGGTGCCGTGGATGGACGCCAAGTACTACGCCGCGAGCCAGACCATGGACGAAGCGCGGCACGTCGAGGTCTTCAGCCACTATCTGCGCGACAAGCTGGAGTGGGAGTGGCCGATCAATCCGAATCTCAAGAAGCT
>JACQEN010000182.1 GCA_016200585.1 Deltaproteobacteria bacterium | reverse complement strand
TTCTTCGTAGTATCGCTTCAAAATTTGCACCGCGTGGCCAGCGGCGACCGCCAGGATCACCACCGGTGTGATCGCGCTCCATGTGTCGATCGGGTAGCCGCTCAAGCCCATGATGCCCAGAGCCCAAACAACGCTCAGCACTGCGGTCACCAAAGGCAAGAGCATCCCCTGGAGCGTCCTAAACGCTTCATAGTGGACCAATCCAATGACGACGACGGCAACCGGAAGCAGTATCCCAATGAGGGCGGTGTAGCGTGCCAGCCAAGCCCGCAAGATTGGGGCGCCTGCCAAAGCGATGGTTACGCTGTCGTCGCGCTCTGGTTCCACAGCACCGTCGATGCGTGAAGCAATCGCCGTGTCGGTCAGTTGATCGTCAAACTCGACGACGATCACGCTGGCCGTTTCGTCGTCAGAAACCAAGTTGCCCTTCAACAGCGGATCGTTGCGGACGCTATTTCTTATTCGGTGCGCAGCTTCGACAGTTTGCGGAGCTTCCGACATCAGTTGTCGAACCTCCATCGAGCCGTCCGCACCATTACTTATCGTCTTGACGTACGGAGCCGCCATGCTGAACAAGCTGGTGGCGATTACCCCTGGGGTTTTCTCGAAGCGCTGAGTTATGCGGGAAAGCTTTCCAAGAATCTGTGGCTGGTAAATTTCTCCAGAGTTCGCGACGACACCGACTATCGCGATCGCCTCACCGCCAAACAGGTCAGATATTCGATTCTGGACCTGCACGTATGGATGCCCATTTGGCAGGTTGGCGCGTCGGCGGATCTCCAGATGAAGATGCCGCGTCTGGAACGCCAATACGACTGATAATGAGAGAATGAGAATTACCACCAAGGCCCGATGACGGACCACGGATCGGATGTACCGTTCTAACACTCTGGGAACTCTCGGAATAACGACTTCACGGCGCTATAGTACGGTCGTTCCGACATCACAAGCAGATACACAACGCATGCGGGTCCTTTGGAAGGTTTCTCGGCTCGGCAGCGGTAGCTGTCCAAGGATGCGTTCGATTATCCTTTAATACCGATCATTTACGTTCCGACGAAGCACCAGATGAATTCGCTTCTTGCGTTCCATCGAAGGTTGCAAACGCCGAGGTTGGGCTCACAGCGTTGGTCGCAAAGCTGCAGAAAAGTTAATTTGACGGTTTGGTCTCCGGGTGCGATAATTGTGCCCTTGAGGGGCCAGGGAGGAAAAGACGATGTTTAAGGTTGGAGAGAAGGTCGTCTACCCGGCTCACGGGGTTGGCGTCATTCAGAGCATCCAGTCGAAGGTCATATCGGGAACCGAGAAGACCTTCTACATGTTGCGGATTCTCGAAAACGATATGACAATCATGATCCCGACTGAAAACGTGGCTTCCGTCGGATTACGCCGTGTGATCGGACGGGATATGGTCAACAAGGTCTACAAGATCCTGCGGGAACGTAAGGTCGAAATAGATCAACAAACCTGGAACCGGCGTTATCGTGAGTATACGGAGAAGATCAAGACTGGATCGGTCCTTGAGATCGCAACTGTTTTGCGCGATTTGTGCGTCCTAAAGGGCGACAAGGAGCTGTCGTTCGGCGAACGAAAGATGCTGGACACGGCGCGCAACCTGCTCGTCAAGGAACTATCGATTGCCCGCTCGCATCCGGAGGAGAAGATCATGGAAGAACTGAGCGATATTTTCGCTCAGTAGGGACTCTCCCGAACATTAGATACAAACCGCTCACCCCCCAAGCGTCGACAGAAGATCGACTCGTGAACCTCGCTGCGATCATCGTTGCCGCTGGTCGAGGTGTCCGCATGGGTGCAGCAACTCCCAAAGTTTTCCTGCCTTTGCGCGGCCTTTCGGTGCTCTCGTACTCGTTACGAACCGTATCCAAGCTCGACCACCTAAGCCGCATCGTTGTTGCAGTTGCTAACGAGCACCGCGGCACGGCAACAACGATTCTTGCGGCGGAAGATCAGCTATCGACGATGGTTGACCTCGTGTCAGGCGGCGAAGAGCGTCAGGATTCCGTCTCAAACGCCCTTGCAGCAATCAACGATCCCGTCGATTTGATTTTGGTTCACGACGGAGCGCGGCCCTTGGTATCAATCTCCTGTATGCAGCGATGTGTCGCGACGGCAGCCAAGCATGGTGCAGCAATCGTTGCCGTCGCGGCAAACGACACGGTCAAGATTTGCAATGGCTCCTTGGTCGATCGGACAATTGAGCGCAATCGAGTCTGGTTGGCTCAAACCCCGCAGGTGTTTCGGTCCGACTGGCTGCGCGAGGCCTACGCCCGTGCTGAGCGTGAATCCCTCCGGGCTACCGACGATTCGACCCTAGTCGAAAGTTGCGGCTATCCAGTTCAGATTGTTGAAGGGGAAGCAACGAACCGCAAATTAACAACTCCGGACGATCTGCGGTGGGCCGAGTGGTACCTGGACCAGACACATACCTGACGTTGGTGTCAACGTACCAGCGTGGGGTTCTTCGTCTGATCCAGCGCTAAGGCTTCGTTTAGGCTGCCGCTGCGAAAGCCCTGCAAATCGATCGTTACGTAGAGGAAACCGCTGGAACGCAATGCCTCGACGACAGCCTTGCGAACGACCGGATCCACGAACCTTGCGAGTTGCGATTCGGGGACCTCAATGCGGGCGACCTGCTCATGGTAACGAACTCGGCATTCGACGAACCCTAGCTGATGAAGCGCCTTTTCCGCCGTCGCAACCTTTTCCAAGCCGGCGAGCGTGATGGCCGTACCGTACGGAAAACGCGACGACAAACAAGGACTAGAAGGCTTGTCCCAGGTGGACAGATCAAAACGACGCGAGAGCTCCCGAATCTCTGCCTTTGTGAGCTTTGCCTCAACCAAAGGATGGCGCACCGCTCTCTCGTTTGCCGCCGTCAACCCCGGCCGATAGTCGCCGAGGTCGTCGAGATTGACACCATCGACGATGAAGTTGATTCCGAGCTTTTGTGCTTCGGCGTTACAAACTTTGTAAAGGTTGTCCTTGCAGAAGTAGCAGCGATTCGACGGATTCGCCGAATAGCCGGGGATCTGCAACTCGTCGGCGTCAACGACGACGTGCTGAACGCCGAATTGCTCAGCCAATTTCAACGACAACTCATGGTCGCCATCAACGGCGGTTGGCGATCGCGTAGTCAGAGCCACGACCCCGTCGCCGAGCACTTGGGCAGCAACACACAGCAGAAAGCTCGAATCGACGCCACCTGAAAACGCGACAAGCACGCGACCCATGCCGCTCAAAAGGCTACGCAGAATATCGAGCTTCTCGTCCATCAAATGCCTTCGGCTCGGAATGCTTCGGTAGTCAGATACCGCTGGCCCGTATCGCAAAACACGGTCACGACGAGGTTACCCTTGCCCAGCTCACGAGCTACTTGAACCGCCGCATATGCATTCGCGCCGGCCGAAATTCCGGAGAGGATTCCTTCCTCGCTCGCCAAACGTCGAGTGAACTCGTTTGCATCTTCATCGCTGACGCGAATCACGTCGTCGTAGATGTTGCGATCCAAGACATCAGGCACAAATCCGGCCCCGATCCCTTGAATGCCGTGAAACCCAGGAGGCTCTCCCGAAAGAACCGCAGATGCCGCAGGCTCCACCGCGACGATTTTCGCATTCGGCATGTTCGCACGAAGCACTTGCCCCACTCCGGTAATCGTACCCCCAGTGCCGACGCCCGCCACAAACGCGTCGATGCGCTCGAACTGACGCAGGAGCTCCTGTGCGGTCGTGCGGCGGTGGACCTCGGGGTTTGCCGGGTTGGAAAATTGGCGCGGCATGAAGCAATCCGGATTTTCTGCCGCAATCGCCTCCGCCTTCTGAATCGCCGCATGCATGCCCTTGGAATCGGGGGTCAAAACCAGCTCCGCACCGTACGCGGTCAGGAGACTGCGCCGCTCTTCGCTCATGGTGTCGGGCATCGTCAGAATCAACCGATATCCCTTCATCGCGGCTACCAACGCCAGACCGATCCCGGTGTTGCCGCTGGTCGATTCAACGATCGTCGCCCCTGGTCGCAAGATGCCCTCGCGTTCGGCCGCCTCGACCATGCTCAGACAGATCCGATCTTTCACACTTCCGCCGGGGTTCATCGATTCCAATTTGCCCCATACCTCGGCTGCGTCAGGCGGCGGTATACGATTAAGGCGCACTGCCGGCGTGTTTCCGATCAATTCGAGTACCGAGCAAGCGGGAGATGGCTGCATGAGGTTGCGTTCGAGCGACGCATCATCGAACATATCGGCGGTGTCTGAGGGAGTCAATTCAACGCCTGCACGCCCCGGTGACAGCGCCCTTGCATTCTTTCCCGGCGCCCTCGGAGATTTCCTTTGTTGGCTACCCACGCTTCAGATATTGCGCCAAAGGCACCGTGGCCAACTGCTCGTGGTGGCACGCTTACCCTGGCTTGAGCTCGTACAGATGGATGACCTGATACGATTGTCGATCGACCGGCGCGAGGTATCCGACCTTTTCCAAGCTTCGTCTAGCATCACAACCGAGACGCGCCGGCTATTGGGAGGCTTCGGTCACGTCTATTCGTGGACTGGATTCGGGGACCCCACATTTGCCGCGCGCTTGGCCGAAGTCAGCGGCGCTTCACCTAACCTCTATCCATTTCGCGGCCTGCGCCCACACGAGCATGCGTCTGACTACTACGCCCGCTGCATTGGTGCCTTGGCGACCGCGCCAATCGATCGAATCATCGCGATCGATCGCAGCTGGGTGAACGAATTCGTCGCAGGTCACGGCCTCGATGCAGCCCCGTGGTTGATCCTTCACCCCGGCAGCGGTTCGGCACGCAAAAACTGGCTCGGCTTCGGTGATCTGATACGAGCGTGGCGCGCACAATCCAACTGGCGAACCGTCACCCTTGTCGGTCCGGCGGAGAACGACGTCAAGCTCGGAGCGGACATCAGCATCGCTAACATTTCCCTACCAAGGGTCGCGGCGCTGCTCAGCGCGTCGTCCGGCTACGTCGGAAACGATTCCGGCATCAGTCACCTGGCAGGAGCCGTAGGTGCTTCCGGAGTCGTCCTATTCGGCTCTAGCGACCCTATCACCTGGGCACCCCGCGGCGGGCGCCTGAGTATCCTGCAGGCTCCGGCAATTTGCGATCGCTGCGGCAGCGACCGATTTTGCGCCCATCGGCTCACCGTCGAAAGCGTCTTAAGGACGCTCAGCAAACACACCTAGAACCGAGTCCGGGCCGGACCATATACCTCAGGTCATGAGCCTCAGCACAAGCGCAGCTGCTCGCCGGCCTGCGGCGGACAGCGGAAAGCCGCTGCACTTAGCGGCGCTGCCGGTCCATTGAGACCGTAGCGACGAACCGCGCTGGCAAACAGCGCGGCGATTTGCTTGGCATAGACTCCTTCCCCGCGCTGTCGACTGCCATAGCGGGGATCGCTGAGACGCCCGTCGCGACAGGCGCGGATGCGGCCAAGAATTCGCTCACGTCTTTGCGGATAGTGCTGATTCAACCATTCCGTGAACAGCGCATCGACTGGTGTAGGAAGGCGCAGCAAGACATAGCCCGCGCTCTTTGCCCCGGCAGCGGCCGCCGCCGCGAGGATGCGAGGAATTTCCTCATCGTTCAGTCCTGGGATCACAGGCGCGACGAGGACGCTTACCGGGACGCCGCCCGCAGTCAAGATGCGTATCGCTTCAAGCCGTCGCTCCGGTCGCGCGGCTCGCGGTTCCATCCGACGCGCCAGTTCGAAATCGAGGCTGGTCACGGAAACACAAACCTGCGCAGCACCATATGCTGCCAGCTGCGCCAGAAGGTCGACGTCACGCGCGACCAAAGCGCTCTTGGTAACGACACCAACCGGATTGCGGAACTCGCACAGAACCTCCAGGCAACGACGCGTCAAACGAAGGTGTCTCTCAACGGGTTGGTAGCAGTCGGTGTTGCCCGAGAGCGCGATGATCTGAGGTTGCCATCGCGCCGCCTGCAACGCCGCACGCAACAACTCCGGCGCGTCGTGCTTCACCAAAATGCGGCGCTCAAAGTCGAGCCCAGCGCTGAAGCTCAGATATTCGTGCGTCGGTCGTGCGTAGCAGTAGATGCAGCCGTGCTCGCAGCCGCGATAGGGATTCAAGCTGAACCTGAAATTGATGTCCGGACTGTCGTTCTCCGCCAACACGGTACGGCTCGCGTCGCGATAGAAGACGGTTTCGGCGGACGCGTCCTCGTCGCTGTCGTCGAACGCGATGTGCATGCGTTCGTAGCGATTGGCAGGATTGTCCAATGCACCGCGACTCGGAAACGGCTGATGGCTGCGTCGATCCATTTTCGCCTTTTCTTCTCTCACGGGTAGCGTCGCCTGGCAAGCGTCACCCGAGTGAAGAGGGCTTTGACTTTCAGCCGCCAACCATGAAGTCTGAGCGGTTATGATCCACACAATCGAGTGGCGTAACGGAGCCGTGGTGATGATCGACCAACGCCTGTTGCCGTCGCAGGAAGTGTATCGAGTCTATCGCGACTACCGCGCCGTAGCGCGAGCGATCAAGGACATGGTAATCCGCGGCGCTCCGGCGATCGGCGTTGCGGCTGCGTTCGGAATCGCCTTGGGCATGCAACGGCCACGTCGACAACCCGACAAGGCCTTCGATCATATCTGTCGGACGTTTGCTGCCACCCGACCGACGGCCGTAAATTTGTTCTGGGCCATCGAACGTATGCGGCGTTGCTTTGCTGCGTGCAAAGCCAAAGAGCCGACTCGGTTGAGTAGGCGTCTGCTGGACGAAGCGCTGGCCATCCACAGGGAAGACATCGCTGCAAACCGCGCGTTGGGGTTGTACGGCGCTCGCTTAGTCCCAAAGAAGGCGCGCATCATGACCCACTGCAACGCCGGTGCTCTCGCCACCGCAGGCTACGGTACAGCTCTCGGCGTAATTCGCGCCGCTCGCGAGGCGGGGAAAAGCATCACGGTTCTGGCAACCGAGACCCGTCCGTTCTTACAGGGCGCACGTCTGACGGCGTGGGAGCTGAAGAAGGAACGCATCCCTACGACGCTCATCACCGACAGCATGGCGGGTCATTTCATGAAGCAAGGTCAAATCTCTTGCGTTGTTGTCGGCGCCGATCGCATCGCCGCGAACGGCGACGTAGCAAACAAAATCGGCACCTACAGCCTGGCTGTCTTAGCCAAGCGTCACGGAATCCCCTTCTTTGTTGCCGCGCCGACATCCACCATCGACCTCACCTGCGCCGACGGCGATCACATTCCGATTGAGAATCGCGACCCGCACGAGGTCACTCACATCGGCGACCAGGCTATCGCCCCAAAAGGCGTTGCGGTCGCCAATCCGGCCTTCGATGTAACACCGCACGAGCTGATCAGTGCAATCATCACCGAACACGGCGTGGCTCGAACGCCCTACACGCGGCGCTTGCTCAAGCTCTGCAAGGCAACATCAGCAGGCTCAAAAGTCCGCCCGCACTAACCGACTGCGATCGATTCGAACCCCTTCCGTTGCGGAAGACTCGCAACGGAAGGGGTCGTCTGTCCAGAACGGTTTGAGCCCCGGCCCTAACGGCCGCCGCTCATCGTCTTGACGATGGTGCCGCGGCCGCCAACAGCAAAGCCGACCTGAGAATTCACGAATGCTACCGCGTCGAGGGCATCGGTGCTCACGCTGTCCTGCGGTTCCCAGCGACTGCCGTCCCGGGTCGCCAGGATCAGGCCGAAATCTCCAACCGCCCATGCTGTCTGTCCATCGACGGCGGACACCGCAAAGAGCGCGTCAGGGCAATCCGTGTTGTCGACCTGATTCGGGTCGTTGCCGCAGTACGTATTTTGCGCGGTCCACGTATCGCCGCCGGTCGTCGTCTTCAAAATGATTTGCGTGGGAGATGTAGCGTCTGGCGTACCGCCTACTGCCCAGCAGGTCGTGGAGCTGATACACGACACACCGTACAGAGGTTCTTCGGTGCCACTGGTTTGCGGAGCCCACGTTCCTCCACCGTTGGTGGTGTGGATGATCGTACCGGAATCACCAACGGCCCAACCGATCTGATCGTCGACGAATGAAACTGCGAACAAGGCGTTGCCGGTGCTACTCGGCTGCGCCGACCAAATCTGTCCTCCGTTGGTTGTCCGGCGCACCGACCCCTGGTCGCCAACGACCCAGCCGAGTGTGCCGGTCACAAAGCGAATGCCGAAGAACGACACGGTTGAGCCAGAGTCTTGCGCTGTCCAAGTCGCTCCGCCGTCATGCGTTGCGACAATGGCGCCGTTGCTGCCCGCCGCCCACGCCACTTGAGGATCGATCGAAGCGGCACAGAACAAACCTTCGAGCGTGCCGGAATCCTGGGCGGTCCATGTATCGCCGCCGTCCGTCGTCTTGGCGATCGCTCCGAAATCGCCAACCGCATAACCTTGCGTCGTATTGCCGGGCGAGAACGCGATCCCGAAAAGCTCGTTCGTCGTCGCGGCGTTTTGCAGATCCCAGCTTTCGGCATCAGTCGATCGCAACAGAGTACCGCCGCCGCCGACGACCTGCGCGGTTTGGGCATCGAAGGCGTTGACCGCATACAGTGTGTTGCTGTTGTTTCCATCTTGCGGCGTCCACGACACCCCGCCGTTGTTGCTGTAGAGGATCAAACCCTCGCCGGTGTCGTCGACATAGTCGCCGACGATCCAGACGCTGTTTGCGTCACCGTACGCGACACCGAATAGTGAGGTCACCATCGGGCTGATTTGCGCCGACCACTGCCCTCCCCCATCGGCCGTGCGCAAGATGACGCCGCTATCGCCTACCGCGATGCCGTGCATACCGTCGACAAACACAATCGCAAACAAATCGCTGCCGGTGTTGCTGACCTGAGCCGACCAGTTGGCACCGCCGTTACTCGTGTGGAGGATCGTGCCTGCCGCACCGACAATCCAGCCGTTCTGGGCATCGACAAAAGTGAGCGCGTTGAGATCTCGGTTCGTCCCGCTGGACTGTGGAGCCCATGAGTCACCGCCGTTGGTGGTGTGTAGGATTGTTCCAGAAGTCCCCACGGCCCAACCGCCCGCCGCGTCGACAAACGCCACTCCGGCAAGCTCTTCCGTCGTGCCACTGTTTTGCGGATTCCAATTGTCGCCGCCATCGAGGGTTCGGTAGATCGCTCCACTCTCGCCGACGACCCATCCATGGGTGCTGTCGACGAACTTGACGCCGAAGAAGGTGACCGAGTCGTCGACGATTTGTTCATCCCAATTCTGGCCGCCATCCGTTGTCTTGAGCACTTCGGCAAACGAACCTACAGCCCAACCGTCGGCCGAGTCCAAGAAGCTGGAGGCAAACAAATCTTCACCCGTAGGTGCCGGGTTTTGGAAGAACCAAGGATCTGTCGTCGGTGTCGGGGTCGGCGTCGGGGTAGCCTGGCAACTCCCCAACGCGTTGTTCACGGCGACGAGCAGTTCATCGATCGTCACAGTTCCGTCGCCGTTCGAATCGAAATTGGTGCAACTGGATACCGGTGTGATCTCCAATGCGATGTTCACGCCGATGATCAACTCGTCGACCGTGACTTCACCGTCGTTGCCGCAGTCCCCGACGCAAATCTGCGCCAGCGCGGACTGCTGGCTCAGCCCGATGAGCGTCGAGAGCAGAATCGACAACATCCCCAAAAGCGTACACTTGCGCATATCGACAACTCCCGTTCGGATCTTCAAACTTCTTGTGTCAGGCGCTTTGTTTGGTTTGCGGATCCGCTGGCATCCGCCGCAACTCTGAGAGGCGCTCGCGACCGTGCTGTTCAACATCGAGAAGAACCTTCAGTACCTCGACACGCACCATAACGACGACGTAGACCACGGCAGCCACACCAATCATTGCGAGGAAGCCGAGCAGTCCGCAGGCGCCGCCACGGCGGCATGCGCTCAACGTTCCGCCCAGCAAGACCAGCACTGCCAGGGCCCCGGCGATGAAGGGCGCCGCGTCGATCACGAATCGAATAAAAGGATAGCGCTCTTCCATATGAGATGATTCGCCGGGCGGTCGGCCGATTCAAAGCGCGAAGCTATAAGATCATGCACGATCACACAAGTTGGAAACGCCACGCAAAAACACCGAAACCAGCCGCGCTCGCTTCAACGATTTGCTTGAGATACCAAGAATACGACGCATGCGCTTCCTGTTCATCATCGATCCTCTCGATACGCTCAACTTGGCGACCGAAACGTCCCTGTTGCTCATCGAGGAGCTGACGCGGCGCGGCCATCGAAGCAGCGTCGCGACCATCGCTGACCTTTCCCTCACGCATCGGGGTGCGACGGTGCGGGCGCGACCGATCGAGATCGACCTCGCACAACAGCCGTTCTATCGTCTTGGAGTCGTCGACGACGACGGCTTTGCTTCGTTTGACCTTGTTTTGATGCGCAAAGACCCTCCCGTCGATGAGGCCTTTATCTTTGCAACGCATGTCCTCGAGCGTGCCACGGCCGTCGTACCCGTGTTGAACAACCCCGTGAGTCTCCGGCTACTCAACGAAAAGCTTCTGCCGTTGCAGTTCCCACAGTGGACGCCACCGACGGTTGTCAGCGCCGATCCTGTTGATTTGATCCGTTTCGCCATAGAGCATGGACGCGTCGTGTTGAAGCCGCTGACCGAATGCAGCGGCCGTGGCATTCGCCTGGTGGACGCCGACACAGCCCCAAGCGCCATCCACGCTGCTTTGGTCGAACGCCGTGGCTCGCCGCTGCTGGAGCAGAAATTCCTCCCGGGCGTTGCTTACGGCGACAAACGGATCATCGTCCTCGACGGCGAGCCGATCGGCGCCGTCAACCGCATCCCTCAAGCGCCGGATCGCCTGGCCAACATCCACCAAGGCGCGCAAGTGCAACGAACCGAGATCACCGCACGCGAGCGTAGCATCGTCGCGCAGGCGGCTGGCCTTCTGCGCCAGCACGGTCTCTTCCTCGCCGGTCTCGACTTCATCGACGGCTACTTGACGGAAATCAATATCACCAGCCCGTCGGCGGTACGGCAGATCAACGCCGTCAGCGGTACGCAATTGGAAGTCACCATTGTGGACTTTCTCGAACGATTCGTGACGACGTCACAAAAGCAACGAACGTGTGCGCGCTCTTGACTGAAAAACGCTCGGGGACGACATAGTTCCTATGCGCTGTTCCAATTGCCAAACCGAGTTACTGCCAGGAAAGTCGTTCTGTCACGCCTGCGGCGCGCGTACGGCAATGTCCTGCTCGAACTGCGGCGCCAGCGTACAGCCCGGTTTTCGCTTCTGCCCGGATTGTGGCACTTCCATGGCCACCGAAGCGGTTGCAGAGCCGGAAGCACCCCGCCCGGAACGCTCCCTGTCCATGCTCTCGCGCAACATCCCCGAGGAGTTGGCCCAGAAGATCCGCGCCAGCAAGGACAGCGTCGAAGGCGAACGCAAGCAAGTGACCGTGCTGTTCTGCGATCTGGCCGGCTCGACGGCCATGGCCGAACGCCTCGACCCCGAGGAATACCACGACCTGTTGGAACAGTACCTCGAGATCGCCTTTCGTGCCGTCTATCGCTACGAAGGCATCGTCAATCAGCTCGCGGGTGACGGCTTCATGGCTCTCTTCGGTGCCCCGGTAGCACACGAGGATGCACCGCAACGTGCCGTGCGCGCGGCTCTCGACATTCAACACGCCTTGGCCGAGCTGAATGAGAGCTTGCTCGCGGAACGCGGTCTCGAGCTTCGCGGCCGCGTCGGTATCAACACCGGACCGGTGGTCGTCGGAGGTGTCGGCAACGATCTGAAGATGGACTACAGCGCCATTGGCGATACGACCAATCTGGCGGCGCGTCTGGAGTCTCTGGCGATCCCGGGGACGATTCTGGTGAGCGAATCGACGTATCGGCTGATTCGTGGACGCTTTGAGCTCCGCCCAGCGGGACCGTTCAAAGTGAAGGGCAAGAGTGAACCGGTTACCGCCTTCGAAGTCGTCGGCGTCAGCGAGGTTGTGGGCTGGGAAGCTTCGCCGTTGGCGATCGCCGCCGGCCGCGCCCTGACGCCGTTCGTCGGACGCGACGCCGAGTTGGCGCAGCTCGAAGCCTGTTACCGGCGGCTGAAAGATGGTCTGCCACAGTTCGTTACCGTCGTCGGCGAAGCGGGCAGTGGCAAGTCGCGCTTGCTCTACGAGTTGCGCGAGCGCTTGTCGACCGAGCCTTCCGTCTGGTTCGAGGCGCGCTGCTCCGCCTGGAACCAGATGGTTCCGTACCATCCGTTCGTTTCCATGTTGCGCCGCTTCTTCGACGTCACCGCCGACGATCCGCAAGAGCTGGTACGCGAAAAGGTCGCGAAGCGCGTGCGGCCGTTCGATCCGCGCCTCGATCATCTTCACCCTTGGCTTTGCGGTATTCTGGGGGTCATGCCGGAGATCCTCGGCAACGTTTCGGAAGAGGAAGTGAAGCTGGCGACGTTCGAGGCCATTTCTCGTCTGGTTGCCGCCGAAGCCCTGCGTTCGCCCGTCGTCATGCTGATCGAAGATTTGCACTGGATGGACGACCCGTCGCGACAGATGCTCGAGGCTGCCGCGCGCCATATTGGGAAAGGCGAAGTCATGCTGCTGCTCAGCCACCGGCCCGACTATCGGCCGGCTTGGCATACGCAAGCCGCCTTCACGCAGCTCTATCTGCGCCCTTTGGGCGACAACCACGTCAGCGACATCATCCAGTCGCTTGTTGGTCGTTCGTTACCTGCCGATCTCGAGCTGCGCATCCGTACCAAAGCGGAAGGCAGTCCGTTTCTTGCCGAGGAAATCACACGCTCCCTGATGGAGGAAGGCGATCTCGAGCGCGACGACGACGGTCGCAAGACCACCAAGCCAATCGACGAGATTCGCATTCCGGGCACCGTTCAGGAGGTGATCGCGGCGCGTTTGGACCGTCTGAGCCCCGGCGCAAAGCGCGTTGTGCAAGTGGCCGCCGTGCTTGGTAGGCAGTTCAGCCGCACCTATCTGAAGCAGCTGTTGGCCGACGAAGGAATCGACGTCGATCGCGAGCTCGAAGAGCTCGAGCGCCGCGGCGTGGTGCATCGCCGCAATCTTTTCGCCAACGACGAGTACCGTTTCGGCGAGAGCCTGACCCAGGAGGTCGCGTACGAGGGCCTGCTGCTCAAACAACGGCGGCAGCTCCACGAACGGATCGGCCAGCTGCTCGAAGCGGCGGGGAGCAATCCCGACCCCGAGCGTGCCGCAATGTTGGCACATCACTTCGGTCGCAGCGAGAACCGGATCAAGACCAGCCAGGCCCTGTTGCGTTCGGCGGCGGATGCAGAACGAGTCCCCTCGTATCCCACAGCGGCACGATTGTACCGTCAAGCTTGGGACGTTGCACACGGCGGTGTCGCACAACTGACCGATGCCGCGCTCCAACGTCTGGCGCTCGATGCGGCCATCGGGATCGGGCGCATGACGGTCATCTACGGCGTCGCTGATCCGGGCGACAACGCACAGATCTTTGGACGGGCGAAGGACCTGGCGAACAGCTTGAATGACAACGCCGCTCTGGCGGGGTTGTGCACGTACAACGGCATGCTGCTCATCCAACGTGGTCGCGCCACCTTCAGCGAGGGGCTTTCTTCCGTCGAAGATGGGCTGGCGATTGCCAAGCGTTCCGGTGAACCGACCTCGGCAATCATCATCTCGCGCGGATTGGCGTACAGCTACATCTTCGACGGTCGCTTCGATGAAGCCCGCACCTTGATCGAGTGGGTGCTCGAGG
>JACQEN010000181.1 GCA_016200585.1 Deltaproteobacteria bacterium | reverse complement strand
CTTCGGCGGCATCAGCATGCGCGCCGCGCAGGAAACGTTGAAGGAAGTCGAGCGCGTCACCCGCAAAGGCATCATCATCAACACCTTCATGCTCGACGACAGTGCCAGCCTGCGCGCCTTCGTCGAACGCATGACCCGGATCAACAAGGGCCGCGCCCTCTACACCCGCCCGGATCATCTGGGCGAGTACCTGCTCGTCGATTACATCGGCAAGAAGCGCAAAAAGGTATGAAGGCTAGGGGCGAGGCGCGCCGACCGGGTTCGTAGCTGCCACCTGCGAGCGGTGCCGGCGCAAAGTTTCGGATGAAGTGCGCCGCGAAATGTCGATAATGGGCCCCGGGGAGGTTCCATGGGGCAACAGTTGAGTGTTCTGGCGACGGGTTCCGCCCGCCGCGACGCACGCCGAGCACCCGGTAAGCGCTACCCGACGCCGTTCCATTTTTTCCTGGCGGCTCGGCGCGACCCTCTGGCCATGCTGCGCTGGGGCCTAGCCGAGTTCGGCGACATCGCGCGCATCGAGTCGTGGCCGCTGATGGTTCACCTCCTCTACCACCCGGAGCACATCAAGCACGTCCTGCAGGACAACAACCGCAACTACTGGAAGGGCAACCTCATCGGCCGCGTCAAGCCGCTCATCGGCGAGGGCTTGTTCACCAGTGAAGGCGACTTTTGGCGCAGGCAACGCCGCTTGGCCCAACCAGCATTTCATCGGCAGCGCATCGAAAGCTTCGCGTCGATCATGTGTCGTGCGGGCGAGCGGATGCTCGACGGATGGGAGGAGACCGCCGCCACCACCCGTCCGTTCGATCTCATGGAGGAGATGTCGCGGGTTACCCTCAGCATCGTCGGTATGGCGCTCTTTGGGATCGACCTCATCGGCGCGGCGGCCGGGGTCGGGCACGCCATGCTGACTGCCTTGCAGTTCATGTCGGAGGAAGCATTTTCGTTGTTTCCCAGCGTGCTGCTCATTCCCGCCCCGCGCAACCTGCGCTTCCTGCGCGCCCGGCGCCAACTGGACCGTGTGGTTCTCGGAATCATCGAGGGCCGGCGCCGAGACGCTGCCGGCGCCAATGATCTCTTGTCGATGATGATGGAAGCGCGCGATGCCGACAGCGGTGAGGGCATGAGCAATCGCCAGCTGCGTGATGAGGTGATGACCTTCATCCTCGCCGGTCACGAGACGACAGCGGTTACTCTGGCGTGGGCATGTCTGCTCCTCGATCAACACCCCGACGCTGCCAGGCGACTGCGAGCCGAGATCACCAGCGTGCTCGCCGGCCGGCAGCCGACGCTTGCCGATCTGCCACACCTCCAGCTCACACGCCGCGTCGTCGACGAAACCCTGCGTCTCTATCCGCCGGTTCCGGTCATCAGCCGCGAAGCGTTTGCCGCCGACGAAATCGGCGGCTACGTCATCCCCGCCAAAACCGGCGTCATGCTGACCCCGTATGTGACGCACCGCCATCCGGCTCTGTGGGAGGATCCGGAACGCTTCGATCCGGATCGCTTCACCCCCGAACGCAGCGCCGTTCGGCCACGCTTTGCCTACTTCCCGTTCGGCGGCGGACCACGGTTGTGCATCGGCAACGAGTTTGCCCTGATGGAAGCGCAGATCCTCCTGGCGATGATCGTCCAACGCTACTACGTCGAGAGCGTTCCGGAGCACGCCGTGACACACGAAATCCGGG
This sequence comes from Deltaproteobacteria bacterium, assembly GCA_016200585.1. Lineage (GTDB taxonomy): Bacteria > Desulfobacterota > Binatia > HRBIN30 > HRBIN30 > JACQEN01. The sequence continues at coordinate 4,257 of JACQEN010000181.1, read as the reverse complement.
TGACGTTGCGCCCGCGCCAGCCGATGCAAATGCGGCTCCGCCCCGTCTAAGACGGACGGCGTGATTTCACCAGCAAGCGTGAGGCGATTCCATCTGTATCGCATCGACAAAGTGAGGTGATCATTATAGAATCACCTCATGATTGCCAGGAGCGAGCGGCTGCGTGCCTTGGTCGCGCGGCGTGGCGAGGTTTCCAATCGCGACGTGGCCGGAATGCTGCGGATCTCGCCCGCTACCAGTCATCGCCTGTTGCGCGCCTTGGTGACCGCCGGAGTGCTCGAGCTCCACGGCAAGGGTCCTGCGGCGCGCTATTGTCTGCGGCACATTCGCTTTCGTTTTCGTCGGGTCGGTCTCGAAGAAGACCGTGCCTGGAATGCCATCGCCGAAGCGATGGCGCGGGTGCAAACGCTGCCGACGGATGAGCTGCGCAGCCTACAGTACGCCGTCAGCGAAGTGCTGAACAACGCCGTCGAGCACTCGCGTGGTCGATCGGTCTCTGTCGACGTGTCATTCGAATCGCGAGGTACCTGCGTCGTCACGGTCCGCGACGACGGTGTCGGAGTTTTTCGGCGCGTGTGCAAAGATTTCGGATTTACATCGCCACAGGAAGCGATCCTGCAGCTCGAGAAGGGAAAGCTGACCAGCGACCCGGCGCGGCACAGTGGCGAAGGGTTGTTCTTCACGTCCAAGGCGGTGTCGTTGTTCCGCATCGAGAGTCAGGGGGTGGCGTGGATTGTCGACAACTTGGTGGGTGACAGTGCCATCGGAGCGAGCGACACGCGCAAGGGCACACGCGTCGTTCTGACGGTTCTTCGCGACCGGACCCCGACGCTGGAAGATGTCTTCCGATCCTACACCGATCCCAAGTCTCTCCGATTCACTCGCACGCGGACAACCGTCAAACTCGGTGCGTTCGGCACGACGTTGATTTCGCGTTCGGAGGCACGCCGGATCACGCGACGGTTCACTGATTTCACGCATGCAGTGCTGGATTTCTCCGGAGTCGAGATCGTCGGGCAGGGTTTTTGCGACGAGGTATTCCGTGTCTTTGCCCGTCAGAATCCGCAGGTGAAGATCGAGCCGCTTGGGATGAACGATGCGGTCGCGTTCATGGTGGCGCGAGCGCAGACGACCTAGCGGGCTTGGGGCGTAACGAATTGACGCGATTGGACGGAGGAGGTCGACGCATGTCAAATCTGGGGGAGATCGAAGCCATCAAGCGGCTCAAGTATCGTTACCTGCGCTGTCTTGATCAGAAACGCTGGGACGAGCTGGCCGATTGCTTTACGGTCGATGCGCGCGTCTCCTACGGGGACGGCCAATACTCGTTCGCCGGGCGCGAGCGGATCATGGAATTTCTGCGCGACGCTCTTTCGGCGACGACCAAGCTCACCTCGCACCGCTGTCATCAACCCGAGATTGATGTGATCGGTCCTACGGCGGCAACGGCGACGTGGGCGCTCGACGATGTGGTGATCGACACCGAGGCACAGATCACGTTGCGCGGGGCGGCATTTTATGAGGATCAGTACGTCAAGGAAGGCGGCCAGTGGAAGATCTCCTTCACCGGGTACAAACGCCTCTACGAAGAAGTCGAATCGCGGCAGGACACCGCCAGTCTCAAGCTGACGGCGGCGTGGTGGCCGATTCAAAGCGCATGACCGACCGAGGCGGGACGGCCCTTGCAGCGCTGAAGATCTGCGAAGGGTCGGTCACGTACACTAACAATTTCGTTTCGCAAGCGGATTTTTTGCTGCGGCAGTCGCAAATCGCGCTTCCACACCCCGGGTGACAGCGATAGTATCAGCTCTTGGCGGTCGGGCGTGAGTGGTCTGACGTGGGCAGGGGGGTGCCTTTGGCCGTTGGGAGAGGCGCGTGTCGAATTCGTTGGCCCGAGTACGGTACGGGGACGTTCAGTATCGTCTCATTTCGGACTTAACCTCCGACTACGCTTACGTATGTCGCATCAACCCCGATGGCCGATCGGTTTGCGAATGGCAGAGCCGCCCCGACTTCCTCGGCTACGATCTTCGCGAGATTGATGTTTGCGGCGGGTGGTTGCGCGCCGTGCACCCGGACGATCGTCCGCTTGCCAACGATGTCGTGGCGCGCTTGCGCGGCAACCAAGAAAGCGTGACCGATCTGCGCGTACTGACGTACGACGGAGAGGTGCGGTGGTTGCGCTTGTATGCGCGGCCTGAGTGGGATGTCAGCGCGCGCCGGGTAGTGACCGTTCACGGTGCCGTCCAGGACATCACGATCTCCAAGCGTGGAGAAGCCGACAAGGCCGCCCTGCTCGAGATTGCGCACGACCTCGACGGAACTCTGGATGTTGGTGAGTTGCTCTCCCGCGTTCAGAGGCGAACCAGTGCCGTGTTGCCCTGCGACTGCGTTGCCACGTTCTTGTGGGATGAAGAAGCCGGGGCCTTCTGTGTTCGCGCCCAGCATGGCGTCGACCCTGAGTTGATCGCAGAGTTGCGCGACTTGAGAATTCCAAAGGGAACTTTCGGGGGGCAGACCGAAAAGGGTAGGCCTGTCCTGATCAACGACGTTACGACGCAAACCTGGCTGTCCACCGATCTATGCACCCGCTTTGAGATCCGCGCTCTGATTGCCGTGCCGTTACGCGTTCGCGGGCGTCATTTCGGCACGCTGGTGGCGTACAATACCCGCTTACCTCATCGCTTTACTCCACGCGACGTCGAGCTTTGCAACGCTATTGCCGGCCAGGTCGCGGTCGCCGTCGAAGCCGCCGAGTTGTATCGCGCGCAACAGGAACAAGCCGTCGTCTCGGGCGCGTTGGCGAGGGTTGGGCAAGAGCTGATCGCTTCGCTCGACGGGCAAACCGATCTCGACGCCTTCTGCCGGCTCGTCGCCGACGTGTTGAGGTGTGAGATCTGCCACACCTGGCTGTGGAGCGACAAAGAAGATGCCTATGTGCCGGCGGGAGACTTCGGCGACACGCGTGAACAATGGGAGTTGTTGCGGTTGCTGCGCCTGCCGCGCGCCGCGGAAACCTGGCTGACCGGAGCGCAAGACGAGGACGTCGTACAGGTCGCTCCTGCGGATCATCCCAGCGCAGCTGTCCGTGCTGCCACTCTCGATCTCAGTGTGGTGATGCAAATCCGCTTGCGTCGGGGTGAGCGCATTTTCGGCATCGTCAGTGCCGGCTTTCGCCATCGCCGCACGCCCTTCAGCTCGGTGCAGATCCGCATTGCGCGCGGCATTGCCCAGATGGCATCGATGGCGTTGTCGCACGCACGCCTGGTCGACGAGCTCGAACGCGTCAACCGCCTGAAATCCGATTTCGTCGCGACGATGTCGCACGAGCTACGTACGCCCCTCAATGCGCTGATGGGCTACACCGACCTTTTGGCCTGCGGTGAGTTCGGTGCGATCAACACGGAGCAATCGGAAGTCCTGCGTCGTATGGATCATGCGGCGCGTGAGCTCCTCGATCTGATCAACGCCACCCTCGATCTCAGCCGTATCGAATCACAGCAAATGCCGATCGACGTACAAAGCGTCGACCTCAACGACCTGCTGCGCGAGATCGATGCCGAAGCACGGTCCAATTACGAGCGGCGCGGCTTGGGCTTTTCGTGGCATGTCGCGCCGGAGCTGCGAACGATCCAAACCGATCGCATCAAGCTCAAGGTGATCGTCAAGAATCTCTTGGCGAATGCCTTGAAATTCACGGAGCGAGGGTCGGTAAGCGTCGCGGCGCAGCCGCATGGGAACGGGGTCGAAGTGAGCGTTCGCGATACCGGCATCGGAATTGCCCCCGATATCCTGCCGATCATCTTCGAGCCTTTCCGTCAGGGAGAGAGCGCGGCGACGCGCCGCTACGGCGGTGTCGGCCTCGGCCTTTACGTCGTTCGCCGACTGCTTGACCTGCTCGGCGGCAGCGTCAACGTCGAAACGACCCCCGGCCGCGGCTCGACGTTCCGCGTCTGGGTACCGGCCCAAACGTAGAACCCTCTGGAAGATGAAGGTCGATCTGTGGATTCGCGGCGGTACCGTCGTGGACGGGACCGGTACTCAGGCGTTCGAAGCGGACGTGGCAATCGTCGGCGATCGCATCGCCGCCGTCGGCAAGTTTGACGGGCTGGCGGCAGAAGAAATCGACGCGCGCGGCAAGCTCGTGACGCCGGGGTTCGTTGACATCCACACGCATCTCGATGCCCAGATCACTTGGGATCCGTTGGGCACACCCTCCAACTTGCACGGCGTGACCTCGGTGATCGTCGGCAACTG
>JACQEN010000180.1 GCA_016200585.1 Deltaproteobacteria bacterium | reverse complement strand
GTCTGAATGCAACCCATCGGCAAGTCGCCGACCCCGGCCCACGAGTCCATCACCGTCGCACCGAGCTGGCCGACGAAACGCATTTCGGCTCCGGTGCCGGTGCCAAAATCGATGTTGGTCGTGCCGTGGTCGTAAACGACGCAGTCGGGTCCGTGTTTCACCGCGACGTCGAGCAAGGTGTCGGCGACCTGTGTCAGCGCTTCATCCCAACTCTGTCGTTGCCACTTGCCCGAACCGCGTTCGCCGACGCGGCGCAGCGGATATTTCAAGCGCGACGGCTCGTACATGAGTTGGGTGTAGCAACCGCCTTTCTGGCAGCCGCGCGGATTCATGTCGGGGACGTTGGCAGCGCCGCGTTCGTAGATCGCGTTCTGTTCTTCGCGCCAGGCAACACCGTCCTTGACGTAGATGTTCCACGAGCAGGCGGCGATACAATTGACACGGATGTGCGTGCTCTTGACGACTCGGTCCCACGTCCACTTCTGCCGGTAGACATCTTCCCAGTTGCGGTATTCAGGAATCGCGGCGGCAGGCTGCGCCGCGTCGGTTGCAGCCGCGTCGCGCGCGGCGAGCTCGAGATTGAACAGCGTCAGCGTGGCCGCGGCCGCGCCGATCTGCAGAAAGCTACGTCGAGATAGATTCATGACCCAGCTCCTGACCAGTCCGGACTATTCGTGAATCGACCTGCTGCGAGCGCTCATGAATCGTCCGGGCTGCAAATTTACTGCGCGCAACCTACCGAACGGTCGGAAGGATGGGATGACGAAGATCGGAGGTCGGAGTGACGAAGGTCATCCTCATAAGAGGAAGGTCCCGCGGCTCCGTTCTGGAATACCCGCGATTGCGAGGCCGACGACGGTAGGGATATGTGTCGCTCACAAGGCATGCGGATGTTGGCTGGCCCATGAACAAGAGCGCTCTTCGAAGCGTCCGCATCACCGGCGGATTCTGGGGCAAACGTCTCGAGATGAACGCCCGCAAGGCGATCTTCTACCAATGGCAGCAATTGGAACGGACGCGCTGCATCGACAATTTCCGTATCGCCGCGGGACAGATCGAAGGATTCCGCGAAGGAATGTTTTTCGCCGATTCCGACGCCTACAAGTGGCTCGACGCCGCCGCGCGCATCCTCAGCGCTGGTCCCGATCCGCTTCTAGAGAGACAGGTGGACGCTTTCATCGCGCTGCTTGAAGCCGCGCAGACGGATGACGGCTACCTCTACACCTACAACCAAATCCTTTTCCCCGGCCAGCTCTGGGTCAATCTGCAGTTGGAGCATGAGCTCTACTGTCTCGGACATCTCATCGAGGCCGGCGTCGCCCACTACGCCGCCACCGGTGAGACGCGCTTGTTGAACCTGGTTCGACGCAGTGCCGACCTGCTGGTCCGCGATTTCATGGATGCCGCTCCGGACAAGACCGACGGGCACGAGGAGATCGAGATCGCCCTCATCCGCCTCTACCGCGTCACCGGCGACGCCAGCTATCTCGAGCTCGCCCGCCGCTGGCTCGAACGCCGTGGGCGCATCCGTGGTTATCCTCTGCTCCTTCTGCCTCAACTCATCAGTACCGCGCGCCGCATGCGGTCGGTCAGCGGGCGCCGCAAACTCTACGTATCGCAGCACCCCGAGCACGCCGGGTTTCACCTGCCGGCCCACAACACCCCCAAGGTTCCGCGGCTCACATGGCTGCGCCTGATCTACGACCTGCTGAGCGGAAAAAATTTCCAACAGAATGCGCCGCTGCGGCGGCAAGTCGTGGCGGTCGGACATGCAGTGCGTTTCACCTATCTGGAAACCGCCGCCGCCATGCTGTGCCGCGAGACCAACGACGCCGATCTGCTTTCCGTGCTCGAACGAGCTTGGGATCATATGGTGACCCGCCACATGTACGTGACCGGCGGCCTCGGTTCCCTGCCCTTGATCGAAGGATTCGGGCATGACTACGAGCTCGATCCGGAAGTCGCGTATGCCGAAACCTGCGCGGCGATCGGCAGCCTGTTCTGGAACCATGAGATGGCGTTGCTCACCGGCCGACCGCGATACGACGACCTGTTCGAATGGCAGCTCTACAATGCCGCCGGCGTCGGCATCGGCATCGACGGTTGTTCCTATTTCTACAACAACCCCCTCGCCTGCCGCGGCGGTATCAGCCGCGCGCCGTGGTTCCTTGTGCCCTGCTGCCCGTCGAACCTGTCGCGCACCTGGGCGGCGCTTGGCCAGTACGCCTACCGTGCCGACGCGGACGAGATCCATCTCTCCCAATACGTCACGAGCGCCATCGAGCTCGATTGGGGAAGGCTGGAAGTCGACTCGGGCCTGCCTTGGAGCGGCGATGTTCGCCTCAGCTTCGACCTATCCACGGCCCGCCTGGCAACTCTCGATTTGCGCCTGCCCGCATGGTCGGGCGCGTTCGAATTGCACCTCAACGGGTCGCCTCTTCAGCCCGACAGCGTAACCGATGTTGCATCCGTCCCCGCGACAGCCTGCGGCTTCGCTCCGCACGCAGCCAGGGTTGCCGCCATCCGTCGTGTGTGGCAACCGGGCGACGTGCTCGATCTTACCCTGGACATGCCCATCCGCTTGCACCGCCAGCACGAAAAGGTTCGCGGCTGCGGCGGCATGGACGCCCTGTCGCGCGGCCCGCTGGTGTACTGTCTGGAGAGCGTCGACAACCAGCTCGACCTCTTTTCCGTCGTCGTAGAGCGCGACTCGTTCAAGCCTGTCTACGACGAATCGCTCCTCGGCGGTGCATGGAAGATCGAGGGCAGGCGCGCGGACGGCACGAAGTTGATCTTCATCCCCTACATGCTGTGGGGTAACCGCGGGCCGTCGCAGATGACCGTCTTCTTCAAGACCGGATAGCAGCCACGGGCCCCCGCACCGAAAGTCCAACCGGAACCGGCGCTGCTGACGTCGGAGAGCCGGCTACATGCGTCACCACTCGATAGGCTCGCAAGCCGCCTGCTCGCCGCCGTGGTTCGCAGGGCCCATCGTATTCCTCGACCTCGCCAGTCGTTGGGCGATGATGCGATAGACCTCGGCGGAGATGCCCAAGCCGATGTGCGTACTGGTGATCTCGCAGTGCTCGATACCGGGGCTCGTGTCGTCGATGCACGCTTGCCAGGCAACGACGCCGTCGCCGCGGGTGTAGATGGCGGTGATCGGAACATCAATCGGGATGCGGTTGCGCTCGGCGACCGATTCTTCGATGGCGTCGAGGTCGTGGCCACGCCGGCGGTACACACGTGCCGCGGTCGTATATTTCGGCCCACCGACCACGGGTGTACCCAGTGTGATCACGCGCTCGATCGAATCGGGTTTCTCGCGCGCTGTCTCACGCGCCAGCACACCGCCGAGGCTCCAGCCGATCAAGCGTACGCGCTGACCGCTCTGTTGAGCCCAGCGCAACGCAATGTCGATGACACGGGGTACGAGCGTTCGGACGTCGCCGCGATTCACCCCCAGTCCCCAGCCGCGGACTTCATACCCGAGCACGCTCAGATAACTGCGCAGCGGAATCGTCGACGTGTCGCTGGAACTGAAGCCGGGAAGAACCAGCACGGGTTCGCCGTTGCCTCGCGGCTGCGCCAACAAGTTCGGCAACGCCCACGCCAGTCTCGGCAACTCGAGCACCGTCAGGCTCTCGCGCAGCAGGCCGGGCAGAAGCTGCGGCTCGAAAATGGTCGAATTCTTCTGTGCCATCCTTTCATTCGTACAGGAATTCCACCGACAATCCAGATTGCCCCAGATGCAGAATTGATTTTCACGCGAACCTGTCGTTTCTTGAATGCATTCGAAGGGGAACAAAATCATGGCAAGCAACAGCGACGTTCTTCAGTTCTACTCTCGAGCCGGTTTCATGACGGACCCTGGCAAGTATCATGAGGAATTTGCGGCACTGCCGCGTGACCTCGCGGGGTTGTGCAAAACCATCCAAGGTCATCCCGCAGATCAACGCCGAAAGAACATGTCGGCGGCGATGCAGGCCATGACGACGGCGAATCCCTTGCGCAGCGTCGGCCCTGGAATCAGTTGCGCTACGTAGCCACCGACGTAACCGCCAAAGAAGAAACCGAGCGCCACGAACAAGGCGATACGTACGTCGACGTGGCCGTTGCGATAGTACTGCATGAACGCCAGCAGGCCGAGCGGCGGCAGTAAAACCGCAAGTGAGGTGCCCTGCGCACCGTGCTGCGACATGCCGAACAAATAGACGAGCAACGGCACCATGATGAAACCACCGCCGAGGCCAGTGAGGCCGCTCAAAGTGCCGCCGATGAGTCCAACCAGAACTGCAAGCATCCGTTCTCTCCCTTCACCGCTGCGGATAGCGTCTTACGAAGGAAATGGAAAACCGCGAATGACAAACCTGCCGACCGCAGGTCCTGAACCTTCCTTCCACGTCTCTCATCGGGTAGGTTCAAACGAATCTCATGGGCGCCGGAATTCAACGCGAAGAGCAGCTCACCCGAGGCGTCGTCGGTCTCCTGTCGGCGGCCATCATCGGCACGGTGGCAATCCTGATCTTGCGCTCACCCGCCCCAAACAGTTCCGACCCGGCACAGTCCCTTTTGCCGGTCATCAATGCGTTCCTGAACGGCAGCAGCGCCGTGTTGTTGTCGTTTGGATTCTACTTCATCCGGCGCCGCCGCATCGCCGCACATCGCTTCTGCATGAGCATCGCGGTCGTGCTGTCGGGTATGTTCCTCGTCACCTACGTGGTGCATCACTACCAGGTCGGAACGGTGAAGTTTCTCGGACCGTCCTGGCTGAAGACGATCTATCTCAGTGTGCTCGCGCCGCACGTGATCCTGGCTGCGGTGATGGTGCCGATGGTACTGACGACCCTGGCGCACGCCTGGCGCGGTCGTTTCGCCCGTCATCGTCGTATCGCACGCTGGACCTTACCGATCTGGTTGTACGTGTCGGTGAGCGGCGTCGTCGTGTACTGGCTGCTGTATCACCTCGGTCGCTGACCTCGGCCGTTTCGCGTCCACTTCCTCCGGCGTCCTTGATTCACATGGGATCGAGAGAATATGTCAGCCTGGGGGTGTGCTTCTGCAACCGGATCGGCTGAAAGAATGGGGCCGCTTGGGGCTTCTTGTCGCTGCGGTCGGCGTCGGATGGATCGCCTACGGAAACGCTTGGGCTGAACCGCTGCCATGGTGGTGGTGGCTGATCGAACTGGTTGCCGCATGCGTGCTCTTCCATCTTGGTCAAGCAAAGACGGCGGTCGCCGACGAGTCCACGCTGCGCCGCCTGCTGCGCCAATTGGCTGGGGGCCTCATGGTGGTCGCGCTCACGGCTGCGATAACGTTGGAAGCGCAACCGGGCAGTGAGATCGCGGCGATCCTCGCCACGTTGACGGCGATCGCTGCCTTTGCCGCGTGGCGCTGGCTGCCGTTTAGCGTCGAGGGTTTGGACGCCGTGATGGGCGAGCCACGATCGAGGCGGTCCGTCGACGGCGGCCGCGCCTCGACCGTCTTGGTGGGCAGCAGTTTGCTCAGCGGCGGCGGCGCCGTGGTCTGCAATTTCTACACGCACTATCTCGCCGCGTTCGTCCTGTGGTTGGCCAGCCTCGGCTTGTTTGCGGTGGCGATGTGGCGCCGCAGTGCGCCGATGGAGGCAAGCGATTCGCCCGATCCAAAATCGCAAGCAGTCTTCGGGTTCCCGGTCTTGCTGTCTGCGGTGCTGGTCATCGTCGGCGTGGCCTTGGCGTTCCGCCTGGTGCACATCGCCGACATTCCGGTGAGTATCAACATCGACGAAGGAAGCCACGGGCGCACTAGCGAAATTTTCTGGTCGAAGGGTTTTCCCGACGTATTCGGATACACGCCGTGGAACGCCTTCCCGAACCTTTCGTTTTTGGTCGGCTACCTGGGAATTCAGCTACTCGGGACAAGCTGGGAGAATCTGCGCATCAGCAGCGCCATCATCGGCGCCCTCGGAACGCTTCCGCTGTTCTTCTGGACGCGCCGCTGGTGGGGTGCGAACGTCGCCTTGATGGCGGCGGCGCTGCTCGCATTCAATCGCGAGGACATCTATTGGAGCCGGCTCGGCATCAACAACATTCAAACCGTCGCCATCGCCGGCTTGATGTTGGCGACCTTGGGTCGAGCGCTGCGCACTCGGCGGCCGCTCGACTGGGTGTGGCTCGGTTATGCCAGCGGGCTCGCTTTCCACACTTACCATGCCGGCAAGCTCTATCCGGTCCTGCTGGCTTTCATCCTCGTCCCGTTCGCAATCGGCGTCCGTGGGTTCGCCCGCGAAAATCGCTGGAACGCCGTGGTAGCGCTGGTCGCCTTCCTACTGCTGCTGGGACCATTGACGCTTTCGACCTATCTGGAATGGCCGCGCTTTTACGGCAGCACGGCAAATCGCAGCGACCTACCCGCACTGTTTGCGGCATTCCAGCATCACGACGTCATCGGTGTTCGCAACTTCATCTCCGACCACGTCGTCTTGTGTTTGCGCTGCCTCTTCAACATTCCACCCAAGCAGGCGATCCTGATCGGACCGGAATCCGGCGTTCTGTTCGCCATTGGCATAGGATGGATTCTCTGGCGCTGGCGTGATCCGCGCAACTGGGTGGTCATTGGTTGGATCGCCGGCATCTTGGTCGTGGGCGGGATGATGACGAGCGACCCACCATGGAAGGCGCGCATGCTTGGGTTCCTGCCGGCGGTTTGTGTCGTACCGGCCATCGTCGCCGACCGGATCAGGGCGACGCTGTTGCGCTGTTTACCGGGCCGACTTGGGGTCGTGGTCGTCTCAGGCCTGCTGGCCACCTGGTTCGGCGCCATCGCGTATCGCAGTTGGGACGCCGAACTCGTGTACGCGCTTGAGGCGGCGCGTGGCGATTACACCGGCACCGTCAGCCGCTTGATCAAGCGCACCCCGCTACCGGCAACGTTCTACGCTGCCGGTAGCGGGGTCAGCGGCACGCTGCCGGATCATGCGGAAACGATCGGTTTGCTCAAACGTTCACCGGAGCGAACGTTCGTCGACCTGGTCGACGACGGGATGATCGTCCCCGTGCGCCCCGGGCATCGCGGCCTTGCAGTGTTCGTCGTTGGCGCCAATCAGAAGGAAATACTTCCAATCATCGACCACTATTACCCGAGCGCCTTTCACGAGCCGAATCCGAATGTTCATGGCGAATCGGAGGTGGACTTCTTCACGCTCTCAGCCGGTGACGTCGCGGCGCATCGCGGCCTGCAGGTCACCTATCGGTCGCCCACCCGCTCGTGGAACGGTAGCGGCGGCACGGAGGTCCTGACCTTGCCACCCGGTGTGGAGTCGCCGCTGCAAGTGATGGCGCGCGGAGTCGTGTGGATCACACCACCGGGACAATACGCATTCCGTGCTACGGGCGGCACCCTGCATATCGATGGACGCGTAGTGACCGACGCTTCGTCGATCGCCCTGGTGGCGGGTTGGCACGGCGTCGAGATCGAAGCGACGCTCACCGACATGGCTCAAAGCATCGCCTTTCAGTGGCGCAAGGCGGAAGCCGATGCGTGGGAGACGGTACCCCACGACTTGCTCGACACGCATCCCGAAGTGCACGGCCTGCTCGGCCGATATTTTGCCAAGGAGATCAAGAGTACCAATCCCGCGCCCATCGCGACCGCAGCGGACTACGCGCAGATCGAGCCGTTGTTGAGTTTCTTCTGGGGGACGCCCGAGGCCTATGAAGCGCCGCCGCCGGTGTTTGCAACGCGCGGGTCGACACTCGAGTGGAGCGGAACCGTCGACTTCCCCGAGGGGACAAGCCAGACGGTTCAACTCGACAACACCACTCCGGCACAGGTGTTCGTCGATGGCGTATTGGTGCTCAACGGCATCGCCGCAACCGGCGCACCGCCGCTGGAAGCGACGATCGCCGGGAAGTCGAAAACGATGCGCATTCTAGTTCGTACGACGCGACCGGCGGACGATCCACTCAACTACTGGCGACTGCGCCTCTTGTGGCGTACACCCGGCGGCGCCTGGACGGCGTTTGTACCGTACACTCCGTCGCAGATTTCTCGATGAGTGCGAGTCCATTCCGTTTTCCTTTTGCTCTTGAACTGTGACAGAGAACCCGAGGAGGTCCTTGCCGATGGCTGCGAAACAACCTCGACCGTTCACTCCTCGCCAAGAGAAGATAGGGACGAGCGTGATCAAAGCCTGGTCGCGCTTCAATACCTGGCTCTATCGTGTCAGCGGCGGTCGGTTGCTTGGACGCTTTCCCGGTGGTGCTCCGGTGTTGTTGCTGACGACCATCGGACGCAAGTCGGGTGAACCAAAGGTCGCACCGCTCCTGTATCTGGCCGACGGCGACAACTACGTCGTCGTCGCCTCCAAGGGTGGCATGTCGCACCACCCGCTGTGGTACAAGAATCTCGAAGCCAACCCGAACGTCGAAGTAGAGGTTGGTAAGCGCAAGCTGCCGATGATCGCGCGCCGCGCCAGTGACGGCGAAAAGGCGGCTCTGTGGCCGCGCTTGGTTGCCATGTACTCGAGCTATGCCGATTACCAAGCGCGCACGCCGCGGGATATTCCGGTGGTGATCCTCTCGCCGCGATAGGTGCTACGACAGACTGTCGACTTTCGACTAACCAATGTCGCATCAGGGTTAAGAAGCGGGACAACCCGTGATGGCATTGCTTACCGCCGCGAGGATCTCGTCGATCGTGATTTGTTGATCGGCATTCTCATCGCCGGCCGCACAGGCACCAACCGGTGCAACGTCGAGAGCGATGTTTACCAGCGTGATGATTTCTTCGATCGTGACCTCGCCGCTACCATCGCAGTCGCCGGCGCAAACCACCGACGGAGTTGGAGGAGACTCCGGAGTGGATGTCGGTGTTGGTACGAGCGTCAGAGTCACGGTCGGCATCGGCGTTGGCGTCAGGGTTGCCGTTTCGGTTGGGGTCGACGTCGATGCCGCGGTAGCACCTTCCGTAACGGTGGGAGTGGGCGCCGGCGGCGTTGCAGTCGCGGTTGCCGGCTCGGCTTGGATCGCGATGTCGGCACAGTGGTGGTAGAAGCACGGCGCGCTGTGGTGCGACATATACTCCAGCACCTGCAGCGTACACTTGTTGCAGGTGACATCGGACGGAAGCGTCACCGCAAACGTCTGCGGCATCGTGAACGGCTGCGTATGCACAAGAAGGTTGTCGGCAAGAATCGGAAACGCCGGCGGGTTCTCAACCGCAACGCTTCCACACTGGTCGCCAGCCGCAGGCGTCACTTTGGGTTCAGAAGGAAGCTCGTTGCGATCGTTGACGGCCAACGCGACGCGGTAGTGACCGGGATGTGGAATCACCTCGTTGATGGTGATCGAGATCGTCTCACCCGGATGAAACGTCGTCACCTTACCCGTCGCTTTGCCGCCGCCTTCGTCGCCACAGGGACCAAGCTTCTCGGGAAGTCCCAAAGCGTCTTGCGACATCCACGAGTCCGGCGTCACCAGGATGAAGTGCGCCTGTGCCAGTCGCGGCAGGCAAACGCCGGCGGCCACCACGAACAGGGCACCGGCAACTGCCTGCCGGCGCGCGCGCCATATCGGTTTGCGACGGAGCATCGAAGCCACTTTACGCTGTATGCCCAACAATGGGGAGCCGATACTTGGTAGCAAATGAGACGAGAGGGTCCACCGGTGGACCTGATACGGGTATCGACAAATGAAGCAATAGACCCTTCGACGAGCTCAGCGTGGGCGGAAGGGTTTCTTTGAAAATGAGGAGCCAACCGTTCGTGCTGAGCTCTTCGAAGTACGGGAGGAGAGAAAATCGACACACTTCGTCACGACGGGCGTAGAACCTCTGCGCAAGGTCCGAAATGTATTACCCGCGTTCGAGGAAGCGGCGCAGCGCGGCATTGTACTGCAATGGACTCTCCTCTTGCGGCGCATGAGTGGTTGCGGGAATCAGACACAGCTCGCTTCCGGGAATCAGCTCGGCCAAGCGTCGTGAGCCGTCGACGATCATGGGGCTGTCGTCTGCACCACAAAGGATCAACGTCGGCGTGCAGATTTGTGCCGCGCGTTTCTCGGTTCCATGCCACGCTAGCAAAGCGTTGAAACAACCGAGCAAGCTTTCGGGTGACATGCGCGCGAAGCGCGTCGCGACTTGTTGCAAACGTTCGGCCGGCAGTGGTGGCGGACGGTCGGGCATCTCCAACGGTCGATGGTTGAAACAATACGACGTGTCGTGCAGCGTCAGCGACAGCAGCTTGTCGGGGCCGCGAAGAGCGATCTCTTGCGCGATGGCTCCGCCCATCGAGTGACCAACGAGGTGATAGCGCTCGAACCCAAGCGCTGCGGCGAGTTGCTCGATATCCGTCGCCATCAACTCGATGCTGTAAGCCGACGCGTCGGCGGGAGGTGGCGACTGTCCGTGGCCGCGATTGTCGGACACCAGAACCCGATGCGTCGGCGCAAACTCGGCGATCTGGAAGCGCCAGTCGGAGATGTCGCCGGTGTAGCCGTGCACGAGCACCAGCGGCACACCGCGGTCGCCGTGCCGCTCATAGTAGAGGTCGACTTCATTGATCGCTGCAATCGGCACCGGGTTGATCTACAGCGGAGTGTGCCGGGGTCGCAAGCGCCGGACACGGGCGCATGAAACGAACCCTTCGCGGTGTTGCGCGTCTTCGCACCAAGCGGGTACAGTCGGACTCTCACACGAAAGGATTCCCATCATGGCAATCGACTTCAGCTTTCCACCGGAAATCGACGAGCTGCGTCTCAAGGTTCGGCGCTTCATTGAGGAAGTCGTGCGGCCTGCCGAAGCACGCATCGCCGAGCGCCAAGGCGACCGGCGCTTCTTGATTCAGTCGATCATCGAGATGCGCGTCGCCGCCAAAGATTGGGGTCTGTGGCTGCCACACATGCCGAAAGAGCTGGGCGGAATGGGGCTCGGGCACGTCGCCATGGCCGCGGTCTCGGCCGAGGCAGCGAAGTCGGGCTTTGGTCCGTTCGCTCTCAATGCCCAGGCCCCCGACGAAGGGAACATGCACACCCTCTTGCACTGGGCGAGTGAGGCGCAAAAGGAAAAGTACCTGCGACCGCTGTGCGAAGGCGTGGTGCGTTCGTGCTTCGCGATGACTGAGCCGGAAGTTGCCGGCTCCGACCCGACGTTGATCCAGACGCGCGCCGTGCTCGACGGCGACACCTGGGTCGTCAACGGTCACAAGTGGTTCATCTCCGGGGCCAGCGGCGCCAAGTTCGCCATCCTCATCGCCCGCACCGAAGACAACCCCGAAATTCCACAGGCCGCGAACAGCGCCTTTCTCGTCGACCTCCCGGCCAAGGGCTGGAACGTGGTGCGCGACATCGCGACGATGTCGGGCCAGCACAATCACGCCGAGATCCGTATCGAGGATCTGCGCGTGCCGCGTGAGAACATGTTGGGCGGACGCGGCCAGGGACACTTGCTCGGACAGGCGCGTCTCGGACCGGCGCGGCTGGCGCACTGCATGCGTTGGATCGGCCAGGCCGAAGTGGCCCTCGACATGATGGTCGACCGCGCCCTCAACCGCTTTGCCCACGGCTCATGGTTGGCGGAGAAGCAGGGCATCCAGTGGATGATCGCCGACTCGGCCATGGAGATGTACCAGTGCAAGCTGATGGTGTTGCACGCGGCGTACAAAATCGATCGCGGCGAAGACTTCCGCAGCGAAGTGTCGATGGCCAAGCATTTCGTCGCCAACTCGCTCAACCGTATCGTCGATCGCGCCATCCAGGTACACGGGGCGCTCGGCTATTCTACCGACACACCGCTCGCCTTGATGGCGCAGCATGCCCGCTGGGCCCGTTTCGCCGACGGCGCCGACGAAGTGCACCAATGGCGTATCGCCCAACGCACGATCGACGCCTACAAGAAGGACAAGAGCACCCGGGCGGCAACCGGAAACCTGCCGTTGTAACCGACCACCTCAGGCCTCAACGCCGATCCGTCAGCCGCTCGCCGACCGGCAACTTTCGACTCACCGCCTGTTGTTTTCTGGCTGGCCATGAAGTGGCCCGACCTGGCTCCACGCGGGCGGCATGCAGCTTGCTTTGTTGCATGCCCTTGGGGGAGCCCTGCGGAGCATGATTCGACTTCTGGTAGCCGACGATCACGAGATGTTCAGGGAGATGCTGCGCATCGCCTTGTCGCGCGCCGGCGATATGGAGGTCGTGGGCGAAGCCGGTGATGGGCGCGAGCTGCCCAACGCCGTACAGCGAGCGCGGCCGGATGTTCTCTTGCTCGACTACAAGATGCCCTCGGTGCGCGACTTCGCTTCCTTGCTGCAGGACATTCAACGGCTCAGTCCGCACACCGGCACCATCGTCCTCTCGGGCTTTAGCAGCGTCGAAATCGCACAACGCGCCGCCGAAGGCGGAGCGCGCGGCTACATTCTCAAGGCAACGCGATTGTCGGCCGTCGCCGACGCCGTACGCGCAGTGGCACGCGGCGGCTCTTGGATCGATCCGACCTTACCGCGCAAGATTTTCGACATCTTCCAGTCGCGCGCCAACGGTCCGGCGGCAGGACCCCTCGCCAACGCCGGCCTGACGCGCCGCGAGCGTGAGATCCTCGCCTGCGTCGCCGAGGGGGCCAGCAATTTGGATATCGCGCGCAAGCTGTGCATCAGTGAACAGACGGTCAAGACGCATCTCAGCCGCGTTTTTGCCAAGCTCAACGTCAAGAACCGCGTCGGTGCAGCCATGGTCTTCTACGGCAGGACCGGCACAGTCGCGGAGTAGTGCATGGCGATGCCAGCGCTCGGCCCGTCACGCACGGCCGTCACGAGCGACCGATCGCTGCGATCGTACATCCATTCCGACACCACGCTGCGCTCCGATCGACACGCCGCCGCGGTGGTTCAAACGCTGGTTACGAGCCTCGGGGTGGTGTGGTTCGTCGCATCGGTGATCGCAGTCTGGCCGTACACGCCCGACGACGCGTTCATCAGTCTACGCTATGCAAGAAACTTCGCCGCCGGCAACGGTCTGACCTTCAATGTCGTCGGTCCGCCCGCCGAAGGTTACACATCGTTTCTATGGGTACTCCTTCTGGCCATCCCCCATCGCATCGGCATCGACGCGCTGAGCTTTGCGAAGCTGAGCTCAACGCTAGCAATGTTCGGATGCATCCTGGCTACCGGTTCTTGGGCGCGATCGATCGGCCGCCTTCAGGGTCGGTCGGAGCTCGGGTTGATTGGAGTCGGTGCCGCGGTACTGCTGGCGACACTACCCGCGACCGCGGCACACGCCGTGTCGGCGATGGATACTTCCCTATTCGCCTTCCTGTTGACCCTGTTTTCCTGGCAACTCTTCGTGGCGCTGGCGACACACGATCGCAGTCGCATGCGTTGGTGCGCTGTGCTGGCACTCACCGTCGGCCTGACGCGACCGGAGGGCAACCTGGCCGTGGTCACGTCGCTGGTCGTGGCAGTCGTGATGTGCTCCCCAGAGGACCGAAAAGCTTTACTGAAATCGTCTGGCGCACTCTACGTCGTGCCGGGAGCGGCGTACATGCTCTGGCGCTGCACCTTCTACGGTACGCTTTTTCCTCTACCCTTCTACGTGAAGGTAGCCGGACACGGCAGTTTGGCGGGACTCCCAACGGCCAAAGAGTTTCTCACTTACGTCGGGCTCCACTTCGTCGTTCTCCTGCCGCTCATGGTGACGCGCACACCGCGAGCGTTGCTTCCGTCCTGTGCCGCGACCTTGGCGTTGTTCGTCTTCTTCCTCTTCCCGCAACCGGTGATGGGGTACGAATGGCGTTTCCTCTTTCCGTTGTTGCCGCTGGTCTGCGCCTGGGCCGGCAGCGGAACAGTACGCGTGTTGCCGTGGTTGGAAAGCAAAGGAATCGGGCCGCTGCGCTACGCGTTGGTCGCGGCGATCCTCGTGTCGACCGTTCTCAACCTCATACCGGATGCTCGCGAGAGTCGGGACGATCTCCGAGCCTACGCCGCCGGCTTGACCCGTGCGCACGTCGCCCTCGGACAGGAATTACAGCGGTCGACTACGCAACCGAAATCACCGGTGCTGGCAATCGGCGATGCCGGAGCCGTCCCGTACTACTCGGGCTGGTACACGATCGATACACACGGTCTCAACAACCCGGTGATCGCACGTGCCAAGTCCTACGACGCAGGATACGTCCTGCAGCAACGACCGGATGTGCTCGTCCTCCTTTCTTCGTCCGCCACCACGTTCGTTTCAAAGCTCGACTACGAGAAGGATCTCTACGACGCGGCGTTGCACGCAGGAATGGGGCGGAGCGACGTACTGCAGTTCGCACCGGGCTATTACTTGTGGGTATTCGAGTCGAGCCAACCAACGGCACGAGAGCAGGCCGAGGCCCCGCCGAGCTAGTGTAGGACCATGGCCTGCGCCACGGCCTGCGTCGTCACTGCTCCGACGGGGAACGTGGCGATGAAGCAGCTCCCCTCGCCGGCCTTCGTTTCTACCGTCAACGTACCGCCGAACCCCTGCTCGACGAGGTTGCGCGAGATCCACAAGCCAAGGCCGGTACCGCGTCCGACCCCTTTCGTCGTGTAGAGCTCGTCGAAGATGTGCGGCAGCACGTCTTCGGGAATGCCTCCAGCCCAATCGCGGACCCGTACGGCCACGTAATCGTCCTCCTCATTGGCAGAAACGCAAATGCGTCCGGTCGAAGAGCCATAATCCTCATACGCGTCGATGGCATTGCCACACAGATTGAGAAGCACCTGGCCCAGCCGCGCCGCATCGCCGACGACCTGGACGCGAGGCGCATTCTCGTCGAAATCGATCTGGCAGGCGGCCGAACGCAGGCGGTGAGCCAACAACGCCCGCACCTCGGCAACGGCGCCTTCGACGAGGATCGGCTCCTTCACCGTCGGGCGCCCCTCGCGTCCGTGTGCTTTGACGCTGCTGATGTAGGACACCGCTTTCCTGGCCCAGCGCCTTGCCGATTCCACGGTGGCGATGATCTCCGTGGCGATTTCACGATGGTCGTCCGGTAGGACGTTGGCGTCGCCGATCGACTCTTTGTATTCGTCACCGAGGTCGCCGAGAATCTTCAAAGCGTTGAGAACAGCGCTCAACGGAGTGTTCATCTCATGCGCGATGCCGGCCGTCAGCCGGCCCAGCGTCGCAAGTCGATCGGCACGCAGCAGGCTGGCCTGGCTCGCTTCGAGGCGTTCGTACGCTTCGCGGAGTCTTTCCAGCGACAAATTCAACTCCTCGTTTGTCCGATGCTCTGCCGCGGTGCGCTCCTCGACCTTGCACTCGAGATTGGCGTTGAGCTCGGCGAGCTGACTGAAGGCGGCGGCATTGGCGAGGGCCATCGCCATTTGGTTCGACGCGGTGCGCAGGAAGGTGCTGTCGTTCACCGTATAGGCATTCCCCGAGCTCTTCGGTCCCAATGCCAGCAGGGCGGTCATCGTCGTCCCCTTGCGTACCGGAACGAGCAACTCGGCACCCGAAACCTTCCATACCGACGGCAGTTTTCGCCCGCTGCCGTCGTCCCATTCATAGCGGATGAGAATGTCGCCGCCGCTCAAGCGTTTTTCGAGAGCCGGCTCGATCTCCAACCCGGTTACGCCGTGGATATCGGCGGCGCGCCAGCCCTCGGGTGAACGCAGGTACATCTGGAAGTGTGTCGGCGAGATCGTGCGCTCGAGCAGCGAGCGCACATGCCCCACCACCGCGTCGAGAGCATGCGCCGACGCCAGAAGATGACTCAGTGACGAAAGCGCCTCTTCGACTTGATACGTCTGGCGAAAGAACACCCGGTCGACGGCGCGTTGGACGCGTTCCCGCAGCGGTGCGATTGCGAAGAGAAGGACGAGGTTGACCACCGCGAGGACGATCGGCGACCAGGCCGAGAGCTGCCCCGGTAGCATTCCCCCCAGCACGTACAGCGCAAGGAAGTAGATGATCGCAATCGCCAACACGACAACCCCGTAGCTGATGGTCCGCCGCAACAGGATGTCGATCTCGAAGAGGTCCTGCTTGACGATGCCGTAGCCGAGCGACAACGGGAAGAAGAACGCGGTGAGCGCCGCGCCGTTCACCGCAACCGTGCCACCCAGGAGTCCGGAACCGGCCATCAGCAGGACCGGAATGACGAAGCCGCCGGAGGTGCCGAGGGCAACGACCGCCAACCGGCGACGAACCAATGGTGAGCTCGTGGTGAGCGATGCGTGGCAGACGGAAGCAACCAGCGCCAGACCGGCCAGGGCTTGAGCGACCGTCGCGGCGAGATGCGCCTGAGTGTAGAGGGCCGGCGTGCTCAAGACCCACTGGTACAGAATCGCGAAAACTACGAACGGCGCATAGATCGCAACGAGTGCCGCACGCCGACGGCGCCAGATGCGATCGGTGGGAAACACCGCCGCAAGGTGCATGAAGGCGGGCGACACCATGACTTCACCGATGCCATGCAGGCGGAAGAACCAGTGGGGTCCGTAGAGGTCGAGTGCCGTAAGAGCAAAAGCACCAATCCCAACGCCGCTCACCAAGAGCGCTCGACTGGCCGGTTCTTTCGGCTTGATAAAGTAGACCAACAAACCGATCAGTAGGAACGTGAGGCCGCTGAGCGTCAGCGAACCGAAAAGGAAGATATAGTTGGAAAGGGAAAAGACGCGCGATGCAAAGCACGATTCGAAGGTTGTGCCGTCGCTTTGACGCAGCGTGTAGCAGAAGCGGGTGTGCGGCGGCTTCGATTGAACAATCTCGTAGATCGATGCCGCCGAGTCGACACGTTTGCCGTCGACCGCGACAATCTCCCGTTGAAACAAGCTCGCCGCATCTGGCCAGTCGGGCAGCGCGATGGATGGAATGACGCGATTTTGCAGGACGAAGAAACCTGGAAAGGTCCTGTTGACCCAGCCGAGGCTGTTGTAGATCAGAATCGTGAGCAACGCGCCGGTCACGATCGCCGCGCCGGCGATGCGCCGCCAGATGGGGGTGAGGTTCATGGCGTCCTCACCGCGGAGATGAGCGCGAGCCAGGGCATCAAAGCGCCGGCGGTTGAAGGATCAGGCTCTTACGCGGCGTGCTCTTGGCGTCCTCGGTGGCAATGGCGGCGACGGGTAGCTG
>JACQEN010000166.1 GCA_016200585.1 Deltaproteobacteria bacterium | reverse complement strand
CCTCAGGCGCACCGAAACCGTTTGTTGATTCACCCATAGATCGAATGCGATTCCATCCGTACCGAAGTCACGGATCGAGCGCGCCTGCACCTCACCGCGTGAGCCGTACAGGATCCGTCGCCCGCGAAACGGCGACGCAATGCGGCAAACCCACTCATCGTCGGTGTTGACGGCGATGACCGCGTCCTCGTCCACACCTGAAAACAATTCGCCCTTGGCCGCCGCAACGCCTTCGATCGAGCCGCCAACGCCTTCCAAATGGGCCTTGCCGACGTTGGTCACCACGGCAAAGTCGGGATGCGCGATCTGCGTGAGACGGGCAATCTCACCCGGTCGATTCATTCCCATCTCCAGCACGGCCACCGACTCGTCACCTTGTAGCCGCAAGAGAGTGAGAGGCAGGCCAACCAGGTTGTTGTAGTTGCCCTCGGTCTTCAGAACATGCCCGTGCACCGTGGGGTCGGCTT
Source organism: Deltaproteobacteria bacterium (assembly GCA_016200585.1). Taxonomy (GTDB): domain Bacteria; phylum Desulfobacterota; class Binatia; order HRBIN30; family HRBIN30; genus JACQEN01. Next base: position 3,389 of record JACQEN010000166.1, on the reverse strand, counting down.
CACAGATCGCCGATGTCAATTCCTTGGTCGTCGTCTTGCCGGCGCTACCGGTAATCGCGACGACGCGCAGCTGGGCGCGGCGACGTGTCCACGCCGCGAGATCGCCGAGAGCTCTCAATGTATCGTCAACCAGGATCAGCTTTGCAGGATCGACACCGGCGACCGGGTGCGCAACCAGAGCAGCGGTCGCCCCGCGCTTGAGCGCTTCGGCAACGAAGTTGTGTCCGTCATGATGTTCGCCGAGCAACGCAATAAAGAGTGCGCCCGGCTCGACGCGACGGGAGTCTGTGCAGATGCAAGTCAGCACCGTGGAGCGATCGCAGCTGAGCCGGCCACTCGTACCTTCCTGAACGTCTTGAGCTCTCCAATTCATCGCGGGTGTCACCGCGCGCCTTCGCAACGCTGCGGATCTCATAGCGTCAACCTGAGAGCGCTCCAAAATGCAGGTGCAGAACTCGACCATCCCCAGTGGACGCGCCAGGCGGCGGATCTTGAGAGACGACAAAACCAGAGCCGTACGTTCGTACTTGCCAGCCGGCGCGCTGCGCCTGTCGCAACGCCTCGCGCATGCTCAGTCCGAGAAAGCTCGGCATCCCGCCAGAAAAATCGCTGGGGTTCCACGCAACAAGGCTCATCTTCGAAGCGGCAGGTGCAATCGATGGCACGGGAGAGACCGTAGCCCGCAAACCGAGTCGATCGATGCCGTAGTCGGCGATGCGTCGGAACGCCGGTGCGGCAACGAGTCCACCGTACGTTTCGGTTTGCGGCGTATCAATGATGACCAAGATGACGTAGCGTGGATCCTCTGCTGGCAGGTAGCCGATGAACGAGGAGATGCGGGCGCGTGCCGAATAGCGTCCCGTGGCGGAATCCACCTTCTGCGCCGTACCCGTCTTGCCGGCTACATTGATGCCATCGAGCTTGGCCTTCGTACCAGTTCCACCCTCGACCACACCTTGAAGCATCTGTGTCATGGTCGCAGCCGTCGTTGCCGAAATTGGCCTATCTACAATCTCAGGACGGTTTTCCTTGATAACGGTTCCATCGTCGCCGACGATGCGCTTTACGACGTAGGGCCGCATGAGCTTCCCGCCGTTCGCGAGGGCAGCGTAGGCACGGACGAGTTGAATCGGCGTCACCGCGACGCCCTGTCCAAAGCTCGTGGTGACCAGTTGGATACGCGACCACTTTTGCCACGGGGGAAGTGCTGTAGATTTTTCCCCGGGCAAATCTATTCCGGTAGTTTTTCCGATGCCGAAGGAACGGAGAGTGTGCCACAGCTTTTCGGGTCCGAGTCGCTCGCCTACCTTGGCGGTGCAGATGTTACTTGAATGTTTGATGACGTCGCTGAACGTTAGCCAGCCGTAGCGTTCGTGGTCGTGAACCACACGCTTACCGACGACATAGCTCCCGCCCTCACAGTACAGGCGCTCATCGGGATGCACCACGCCGGCTTCCAGGGCCGCGGCGGCCACCAGGCTCTTGAACGTTGAGCCTGGTTCGTAGGAATCAGAAATGACCCGATTGCGAGCGACTTCGGAGACAGCCACCGAGCGCTGGTTCGGATCGAAACGCGGGAAATGGGCCAGGGAGAGGATCTCGCCAGTTTGGGGATCCATAACTACCGCCACGCCCGAGGCAGCGCGATTTGATGTAACGGCGGCCTCCAACTCGGTCTCGGTCACTTGTTGAAGGGCCGCATCAATCGTCAACTCGATACGCGCCCCCGGACGCGAGTTGGGCTGATCGGCTGCGTCGCGTAAGAGCCGACGACCGTGAGCATCCCTTTCGATGGCAAAGGCTTCGGCTTCACCTCGAAGCGATCCATCAAAGGCACCCTCAACACCGCCGAGACCTTTTAGATCGATGGTGACGGTACCGAGCAACTGGCCAGCGAGCGTAGAATGCGGATAGAGCCGGCGGCGGCTTGGCTGACTGCCGACACCCGGAGCGTGCAGAACGAGCGTGGCAGTATTCTGATCCGGCGTGGCATCGCGCTTGAGCCAAACGAAGCGGTCATTCGAATTGATTTTGCGATTCACCTCTGCCGGCAAAAGGTCAAGGGCTCGCCCCAGCGCAGGGGCGAAACGCCGATCGAAGTGAACAGGACGCACGTAAACAGCGGAGGATTCCCCTGTGAGCGCAAGTGGATCTCCATGGCGATCAACGATTGATCCGCGCTCGGGCAGAACGCTGAGCCATTGGATGTGTTGCACCGCCGCCCGTTCCCGTAGTTCGGTTCCATCGATGACACAGAGGTGAAACGCTCGGACGAGGTCAACGACCAAGAGCGATAGAAACATGGTAGCGACGGAAACGATTCGCAGCTGCAAGGTAACCGGCTTCATGGCAAAACCGCTTCCTGCCCCTTTTGAGGTCGACCCAGAGCCAATCGTGAGTTGGCGAGCAACTCCAGTCGTGCGGGGCTGCTGAGAGCTGCGGCCTGGGCGGTGAGCTCATTCGCTTCTTGTCGAAGGCGATCGATGGCTTGGTGGGTTGCTTCGAGTTCGTAACCCATCTCCGACACCCTTAGCCTCAGCCATACGTGTCCGAGTGCAATTAACACGGCCAGGATCACCAGAGTAGTCGCCCAAGAAAAGAAGGCACGGCGCTCCGAGAGGTCGGCCGAAGCCATTTTGGAGCGACGAGCTTGTGGGTCGCTACGCGTGAACCTTCTGGTCGTCGTCCGTCCGAGCGACAGCGGCAACATGGTCAGATCTCCAGCTCATCGAGCAATTGAGGATTCTGCGCCACCTCTAAGCTTGCAGCCTGAAAAGCTTGCTTCCAAACGTCGCGATCGAAAATTCGGAATTTGCGCAAAGCCGACGCGATGATGACATCGCGTTTCAATCCGGCGTATTCCCGCAATGTTGGTGGCAATAGGATCCGCCCTTGCTTGTCGATCTCGCAAACCTGAGCATGGGAGGTGTAGAATGTGATGAATGTGAGGAGCTTTTGTTTAAACTGCGGTTTCTTGGTCAGTTCGGCTTCAAGCTTTTCCCAATCCGGGTACGGGTACACGTCAAGGCAAGCAGCCCCGCCCATTTGGAAGTTGGTGATGACCACGCCGTTGTCGCTGGTGGCCTGCAAGAGCTCACGGAACCGTGATGGTATGCTGACGCGCCCTTTTTCATCGACCGTATGTTCAAACGTGCCGCGGAACATAGCCCACCAATTGGGATGACCACCCACCTCATACCACTTTTCCCCACCACCGGAAGAGCTTATACGCGAGTCTGCACAGACCTGTCAATATGAAAGAAGGACATGTACGAGGGATATGAAGGGAAATTGAAAGTGGTAGCCAGATCTCATCGCCGAGCCTCGCAGAGCAAGACTCACCAATGAATGAGATCGAAATGGGGGGAGGTCTGTAAGCCGGATTCTGT
>JACQEN010000165.1 GCA_016200585.1 Deltaproteobacteria bacterium | reverse complement strand
GCGGGATCGACGACGACCCGGCCCGAGGGGTCGACGAGCTGCGCCACGACCGTGTTGTAGGGCGGCAAGAGCGAGAACAGCGAGTAGTCCCCGTCCATGCAGTGCATCCCGAGATTGTTCCAGCCCACCAGGGTCCAGGCGAACGAACGAACCGGTGCGAGTAGAGCCACAACGACGAGCAAACGCGTGAGCGTAGGACGAAACATTCGCCCTACAATGTGCAACGGACATTCCATGAACAGAGCACCTGCCAAAGCATAGATTCGGCTCCGAACGAGCCGCACTTTACTCAAAGCAGGTGCACAAAACGCCCGGTTTCTTGCAGGCGTGGGAAAGCCAACCACGAACGAGCAGTGAGCGGCGAGGACGCGGAGGGATCGACGAAAGAGCACGTCGAGCTCGCTTTCCGGTAATCCGTTGGATTGGTTTTCTAGTCAGGCTCTCGATGAACGGTCGACGGTGAAAACGCAGGAAGGCAGACGGCGATGTACTCCGCGCCTTCGGCAGAGGGGGTGCTGTAGCGAACCCACTCGCCCGGATTGGCAATGACCGCCTGGCCGGCTGCCACGTCGAAAACACCGCCGTCGTATTCGACCCGCAAGGCGCCTCTGATGACGATGGTGAATTCGCTGAACTCCGGACGTTGTCGCGGTTCACTCCATCCAGCGGGCGACCGCATGTGTGCAACGCTGATCGAATCGGTCTGCGAATTGACCCGTCCGATGTACTCGTCGATCAATTTCGGTGGCGTGCCAGCCGCCTCGACGCGTGTGGGTTGTGTGATGTGACGTGGCATTCGCCCTCCTTCGATCGTGCTCTTCTACGCCTCATTTCTTGACGCGCTTGTATTTCATCACCAATCCCGTCGGTTCGTCGACCAGTGTCAGTTCATCGCCTTGCAGCGTGAGCTTGCGAACGATCGGCCCGTGCGTGAGGTTGTTGAGTCCGAGATCCATCTCAAGCTTGCCGCCAGCGCGGATCGTGTACGCCCCTTCCAGCCGGATGGAGCTGTTGGTCGCGATCATCATGCCCGCTTTGGTGAACTCGACCTCATCTTCACCGCCGATCTGCTTCCACTTTCCCCAAATCTCTTTCTGAAGGCGCCCCTCGGCTGACTTCTCGACCGGCTTGGCTTTGCCTTTTTTCCCCGGCGTCGCCTTGGTCGCCTTTTTCGCCGGCGCGGCGGTTTTCTTCGGTGTCGCAGCAACGCCGGGGGTGGCAAGCAGACTCAGCGAAAGCAACAGCGCAACCAATCGAATCATGTTTCCTCCAGGCTGGCTTGATCAAGACAACGCTACCGGCGCTTGCGCAATGCTCTTCCAGAACTCCGGGTCGTGCCCGTAGAAGATATGCGCACCCGCGTCGCGCAAGGCGCGCAGGCGTCGCAACGATTCGAGCATCGCTTCGCGATCGTATACGATCGACGGCAGATGAAACTGCTCCAGGGTGCGGCGCAGGTAGCAAGCATCGCCGGTGAGAACGACTTCGCCGCTCTCCAGTCGGACCCGCAAGGATTGATGCCCGGGAGTATGGCCGTACGTTGGAATGCACACGACACGCCCATCGCCGAACAGGTCATGTTCACCGTCGATCAACAAGGTTCCGTGTCCGTGGTCGTAGTCGCGCCGGGAATAGTGATTCTGTGCGCTGAGGTCGGCGTCGTGACCGGCTTCCCACTCGATGCGTTGCACGACCAGCTGCGCATTTCGAATCGCTTCGTTGCCGCCGGCGTGATCGAAGTGCAGATGCGAATTGACGAGAAAGCGAATCTCTCCCTGGTCGACGCCGGAGGCTTCCAAGCGTGCCTTCACATCCTCACCCACCGCATAGTGAACTTCGAAAACCGAGGCGAGCGCACCGAGACGGGCCGCCGGGTCGATTTGCGTATCGTGATGCAAGCCGCTGTCGAACAGAACTTTGCCGCGCGGGTGATCAATCAAGTAGCAAGGAATCGGTACCCGCAGCCGTCCGTGCTCGCCGGCCAGAAAGCCGCCAAGCGGCCCCGTGAGCCAGCCGCACGTAAAGGCATAGAGTCGGACTGCCATCGGCGTGTTTCCTACTCGAACCACTCGCCGGCCTCAACCCACGCCGCCCACAATAATTGAGGCGCCAGACCACGTGCTCGCTCCCCTGCCTTGACGTCCCGGCCGCCGTGTACCACTTTCGCAGCGCAACGATGGATGTCCCCAGTCGCGTGGAGAGAAACGAGTTGGAGATTCGCCCGTATCGGGAAGCCGACGGCGCAAGCGTCGTCGCCCTGTGGCGGCGCTGCGATCTGGTGGTCGCTTGGAACGACCCACTGCAAGACATCGACCGCAAGTTGCAAGTGCAGCGTCAGTTGTTCCTGGTTGCCGAGCATCAGGGACAGATCGTCGGGACGGTGATGGCCGGCTACGACGGGCATCGCGGTTGGATCAACTATCTGGCGACCGCGCCCGATCACCAAAGAAAAGGAATCGGCCGAGCCTTGATGAGTGTCGCCGAAGATGGCTTGCGCGCCCTTGGCTGCCCCAAGGTCAATTTGCAAGTGCGGCGTTGGAACAGCAACGCGGTCGGGTTCTACGAGCACATCGGCTACGCCGTCGAAGACAACGTCAGCATGGGCAAGCGCTTGCGATGACTTCGCCGGTGGCAGCGGGTCTGAACCTGCCGCCGGGAGATGGCGACTAGAAGTGCAGAATGACCTCGTTTCCGAAAGTCTCGATCTGGCCGATCAGCTCTTCCGGCGGGGCAATGGGAAAGAGTACAAACTTGGTGCAACCGGCATCGACGTATTCTTGAATCTTGGCGATGCAGGCGGCGGCACTGCCAATGGCTAGACGCGCACCGGCGCCCTGCGCTTGCGGTAGGGTTGCAGCGACCAGTTGCTCCAGCTGCGCGGCGCGCTGGTGATCGTTGGTAACGTGGGTCAGCAACACGACGCCCGCCTCGCGCCGATCGACCGTACGCCCGTGCGCCGCCGCGTACGTCTGCAGCTTCTCCATCCCCGACTTGAACTCCAACGGCGTAATGAACGACGGAAACCAACCGTCGCCGTACCTAGCCGTCCGCTTCAGCGCCACATCGCTGCGGCCGCCGATCCAGACGTCGAGACTGCCGCGGGCCGGACGCGGCTCGATGGTGACGTCGTCGAAGTTGTAGAAGCGACCGTGGTGCGTGACTCGCGTTTCCGTCCACAGTCGGCGCATGACGTGCACGCCTTCTTCCATCCGCGGGCCACGCTCTTCCGGCGGGATCCCGCAGGCCAGACATTCCTTCGGATCGCTACCGAGACCGACTGCCATGATGATGCGTCCGCAACTGCCGCTGAGGTAGTCGAGGGTGGCATAGGTCCGCGCGACGTGCACCGGATCGCGTGCCGGTAACGTTAGAACGCTCGGCCCCATCTTGATCTTCTTGGTACGCGCCGCCCATCCCGCCATGATGCAAGCAATATCGAGGTGCGGCTGACGCGATGAAATGCGGTCGGAAAGCCAGATCGAATCGATCCCAAGATCCTCGGCGCGCTCGGCGAAATCGGCAATCGTCTGCGGGCTCGGCAGGCCCGTTCGGCCGACACTGAAACCTATCCCGATCTTGATGCCAGCCATCGTGCCGCACCATGGCAGATGGCCGGCGATCGAGAAAGCAACCGCAGGCTCAATTTCTATCGGGTCGCATCGGGAGGCGGCGGTGGTGGTGCTCCCGGAGGCGGTGGAGGAATACTCGATGGGCGGCGGGGCGGTGCGGGGGCTGGCGGTGGATTGTTGGGGACGCGTTGGAAGCCGCCGGACACAGGTATTTGGTTGCCCTTGGCATACATGCACTGCATATACGCAACGTCGTAACGGCGTTGTACCGACCACTGGGCACGCGAAGCGTTGTCGGCGCCCGCCGCAGAACCGCCAAGCAGTCCAACTCCGGACCCTACGGCCGCGCCCATGGCGGGATTGCCGGCAGCAGCCCCGATCGCTGCACCGCCCGCGGCACCAAGCACGGTACCGACAGCGGCCCCCGTCGCGACGTTCTCGTTCGCTATCTTCTTGGTATTGGTTCCCACTTGCCGATCAGCCCAATCGCGGCAAACCATGTCGTCGAGCCTGAACTGTTCGAAGTCCTTGCCATCACCAGGCAACACCATGACGCTCGGGCCGCTCGGCAGCGTTGCACATCCGGCAAACAGCAAGGTTGCAGTCAGTAGCCAGCGTTTCATACGCCCTCCGCGGTATTCATTGAGGCGGTGCCGGCGGAACTTTGATCCATTCCTCGTTACAATCCGGTACTACTGGGTAATAGGTCTTCGAGCTTGGACAATAGTACCAGTAGCCCTGGACCACCGAGTCCGCTGTCGCCGGCTGTTTCTGAATGTATACGGGCGGCTCCTCATCTACGACTGCGTACGGCGGTTGAGCGTAGTACGGATAAGGATAGGGGTAAGGATAAGGGTAACCCCACCACCACGGCCCGCCGATGTAAATTCCGCCGCGCCATCCCCCGTGCCATCCAGCTCCGTGTCCGCCGCCATGCCAGCCCGTAGGAACGGGGTGGCCACCACCATGCGCCCCTGTCGCGACATGGACGCCGCCGCCGTGCCATCCTCCGAGATGCCCTCCCCCATGGGGGCCGCCAACATGACCACCACCGCGTGCATGAACGGGGGTTGCGCTGACAAACAAAACCGCCGTCAGTCCCAATGCAGCCGCGAGACCTTTCATCATCTTGTCCTCACGTGATCTTTCAACGCATCGTTTCGACGAAAGTTGCGCTCCCTTTGTTCGATTGAGGGCGCCCGGCTTTGGTTCGAGCGAAAGAGCACTCGTTTTCAGCGCAGCAGACGTCGCGTCGCCAAGTCAGCCCCAGCACGTAGGGCGCGCAGTTTCTCCCAGACAACTTCCTCGGCGACCTCGCCCAATCCTGCCGACGTATCGAAGCCACAATCGGTACCGGCAAGAACGCGATGCGGGTCGCCGACGACCCCCGCAGCGCGTTCAATACGCTCGGCAACCACCTCGGGGTGCTCGACGTAGTTGGTGGTCGGATCGATGACTCCGGCGACCAGCAACATATTGTCGGGCAGGGGAAAGCTCTGGAAGCATTTGTACTCGTGGGCGTGACGTGGGTTGGCCATCGACAGCACCAGAGCGCCAACCTTGGCGGCGTACAGGTGCGGCAGAAGGTCTTGCAGCGGCACATCGAAGATGTGGGGTGCTTCGTAGTTGCCCCAACACACGTGCAAGCGGACGCGCTCGCGCGGCACATTGCTCAAAGCACGATTGATCGCGGCGATACCGTGGTCGACAAAGCGCAGGAACGCGTCGAGCGGCTGATCATGGAAACGAGTATGCCGCTCCATCGCCAGATCCGGGCAGTCGAGTTGCAAGACGAATCCCTGCGAAACGATGTACTCGTACTCGACGCGTAGAGCGTCGGCGACGGCGTCCACGTACGCGTCGAGCGAGCCGTAGTACTCATCTTCCATCGCACAGGCGACGATTCCCGGCGATGCCGCCGACATGAACAGCTCGATGAAGGGTTTCGGTTGTTGAGCAACGATCTGCTTGAAATCGGCGCACTCGCGCTCGCTCTGCGAGCGATCGACGTAGCGCACCTCGCCAGTCGCCCTCGGCAATGTTCCCAGACTCACCATCGGCCGGCGCGCAAATTCGGGAAGCTTCAACTGCAGGAAGCTCTGGAAGTGGACGATGTCGCGCATGATCGGCCGGTTGTACAAACCGCCGAAACCACTCAGGCGATGCTGAACGTAGGTGAAGAAGCTCTCCCGAGGCTGCTCGCCGTTGTTGCCGATGTCGATGCCGACTTCGAGCTGTTTGGCGACGACACGTTCGGTCGCCTGCTTTACCAGGGCACTCAGCTCGGCCTCATCCACCGGTTCGCCACGGCTCTTGCGAACCATCAGCGCCGTGAGCTCGGGTGGCCGTGGCAGGCTGCCCGCATGAGTCGTCAATATCCGCGTCGCGCTGCGCTCCATGCTTTCACCCTACTCTTCTGAGGGCATCGGGAAAACCGCCGCGTTCGCTCAAACGAACGAAATTCGAACGCCGCCGATGACAACGTAGTCGTCGGCACACGGCAGGCCACGCCGCTTCGCAGCAGCCAACAACCGCGGGCGATCGCGGACAACGACATCGAATCCCGCGACACCGTCGCCACGGTCGTCGGCGGGAGTTGCGAAACGTACGACTCCCTGATCGAGGGGGATGGTCAAAGCCCCGGAGGGATCGTCGCGGATGGAACGATCGAGCACCTGCGCCCAACTTCGAGCTAAGGCTTGTGGATCGGTTGCTTGCAGCTCAACACCGGCGTTTCGGCGACGTTCAGGTGCTACTTCGCTCGCCGTTGCAGACCCCGTTGTTGCATCCGCCAGACAAGCAAATCGATGCGGTCCTGCCCGAAGAACGGCTCGCCTTCGAAAACCATCGTCGGCACTCCCCAATGACCGGCCGCTTCGAGCCCCTGGTGATTGCTTTCAATGATCGCGTCGTAGGCCGCGGCATGCGCCGCGATCTCAGCGTCGAGCTGTGGCAGATCGAGGCCCGCCCGTGCGGTCGCAGCAGCGAGATGGTCACCCTCATGCCAGCCAATCACCTTGCCGTTCCAAATGATCTGCGACACCTCGTCGATGAACGGCAGGCCGCTGCCGTGAAGCACGGCAGCGACGCCAAGGCGCGTCAGGCGGTAGATGTAAGGCTGGTCCGCAGCAACCTTCCGGCTGGGGAACTCCTGAACGATCGGGTCGGGCCGCGGCCAACCGTAGTCGATGCGGTAGAACTCTGCGATGCGCATCGTGTCGCGCAGGAGATACGGCGGCCACAGTGGATTGACGTGGTCGAAGAAGCCATCGATGCGCACCGCGATGGGCAGAACAGGGCGAACCTGAATCGTGAAGTCGTACTCGCGTTGGAGCTGAACCAGACGTCGGGTTGCGAGATAGGAGTAGGGGCTACGGAAGGACCAATATAGGTCGACGTTCAGCGGGACGTTCGGATCTCTCATAGCGCCGAGAGCCTTTCAGCCTTCAAGATGCACAGACGCGGGGCCGCCGGTCCTTCCACGGGCGCGCGTTCTCGAGTTGCGCTGCAACGCGAACCAAGACGTCCTCGCGACCATACGCGGCAACCAGCTGAACCCCAATCGGCAAACCGTCGTCATTCCAATACAACGGCAATGAAGCGGCCGGTTGCCCGGTCACATTGAACGGCGCCGTGAAGGCAACCAAGGGGATGCTGCGCAGAAAGCCGCGCATCGGATCTTCAGGCGGGGAAACCAGCTCGCCGAGCTTCGGCGGCCGAGCTGCAGCTGTGGGTGTCAGGAGAAGATCAAAACCGTCAGCCCACCATTCGGCGACGCGGCGTGTATAGCTTTTGAGCCAGACATCCGTCGCGATGTATTCCACAACGCTGACGGCGCGGCCCATTTCGGCGAGCTGCCAGGTATACGGTTCGACGTCGTGAGGACCGATCGGCATCCCCAGGCGGTCGCTCCAATACGCCAGGTCGCGGGCCGTCCAACTGGTCACCATCGTCCCGAAGCGTTGTTGGAACTCGGGGTCGAAGAGAGCGGATGGAAATGATTCCTCAATATCATGACCGAGTGACTCGAGGAGCTTGGCAGCATCGTTGGCGGCGGCCGCACAGTCGGCATCGACCGGCCCCAACTCGGTCGGAAGTCGTGTCAGCACGCCGACGCGCAAACGCCCCGGATCGACACCAACTTCGAATTGGAACGGCCGGATCGGAGGCGGCGCAAAGTACGGATCGCCTGGCATGCTGCCGCAAACTGCGTCGAGAATTGCCGCTGAATCGCGCACCGAACGCGTCAGCACGTGTTCGATCACCGCGCCACCCCACGATTCACCGAAATCGGGGCCGAGAGAGACGCGGCCGCGCGACGGCTTGAGGCCAAACAGGCCATTCAGACTCGAAGGAATGCGGATCGAGCCACCACCGTCGTTGCCGTGCGCGACGGGCACCATCCGTGAGGCTACGGCAGCGCCGGAACCACCACTCGATCCACCCGGTGAGCGCGTCGTATCCCAGGGATTGTGGGTCGCACCGTACGACTGCGGCTCGGTCGTCGGCAGTGGACCAAGCTCCGGCACATTGGTACGGCCGACGCAGATGAATCCGGCCTCGCGAAACTTCGTTGCCAGGTACGTATCGTGATCGGCAATCCAACTGCGTTGGCGCAGCAGCCTCATTCCGGCATGATACGGATCACCGACGGTCTGACAAAAGAGATCCTTGATCAGCATCGGCACGCCACGGAAGGGCCCATCGGATAACGTCTTCGACAGCGCCGCGGCACGAGCCTTCTCGAACAGGGGAATGATCACGGCGTTGAGTTGTGGATTGAGTTTTTCGATCCGGGCGATTGCGGCGTCGACCAGCTCCAGTGGCGTAGCAGCGCGGCGCCGGATCAGCTCAGCCTGGGCGGTTGCATCCAAATCAGCAAAGGTGTCGGGCATGCTTCACGGCTTACGTCGATGCCCGAACCAAGTCTAGATGGCCTTCGTCTCTTCGGCAGGTTGGCGCATGCAATCAGCTGGCTTGGCGTACCGAACGAACTTCAAACATGCCGCGGAACATCGTTGCTGCGTCGATCGGCGCGTCGTAGGACTCGCCACGGAATTCGCGATAAGCGCGTTCGATATTGAAAACGATGCGCTCGGGCTCGGTCCAACCGGCATACGGTCCCAGATCAATTTTCTTCGCCGCATCGACGACGGGAATTTCAGCTTCGAAGTAGCGACGCGATTCGCGGCGCACGTATTGCAGGTAGGCTTTCAGGTCGTGTAGTCCCTCGACCCCACAGAGAGGGCCGTGACCAGGAACAATGACGGCCGGCTCCAAGGCGGCAAGGCGATCGAGAGCCTCGATCCAGCGGGCGTACGTACCTTCCCAGCCGATCGGCGTGCATTGACGAAAGAGAATATCGCCGGCGAACACGACTCGCTGATCGGGCAAATGTACTACAAGATCACCGGCCGTATGTGCCGGACCGACGTAAATGAGCTGTGCACGGAAACTGCCGAGGTCGATATCCATGCTCTCATCGACGAGGGTCGACGGTGGTACAAGAACGATCCCGCGAAAATCCCATCCGGCAAAGGCCTTGCCGAGTGCGGCGAGCATTGGATCCGGGCTTTCGGCGAGATCACGCAGGAACTGCATCTCCTGCGGCTTTTCCTTCATGAAGTACTGAGCACAAAGACGATGACCGATGATCTCCGCCTGGGGAAACAATTGATTTCCCCAACAGTGGTCGCCGTTGTGATGGGTGTTGACGACCCGGCGCGGAGGCGTTGGGCAAACCGTGGCGTAGAGATCAATCAACCGGCGGGTATGGGGCAGATCCCAGAACGTATCGACGACCATTCCACCATCGCCGTCGACGTAGCCGGAGTTGCTGGTGCCCAAGCCATGATCGGCCTGCAAACAAGCGTAAACGTCGCGACCAATCTCTCTCAGTTCCATTGCTCGAACCCACCAACGCGGCCGGAAACTACTCCCTGATTCGATAAAACGGAAGTACCCTAACAGGCATCTCAGTTTGACGTGGCGGTCGAAGTGTCGCTCGCGTCGTCAGCTCACATCGTCAGCTCACATCGTCGTTGACACGTAGCGCCGTCATACTCTACGCTCGCCGCTCGATGCCGGAGACGGGGACGATGGACGAGCAGCAAGCGCGAGAGAAGATTCTCGAGACGGCAGCCCGGTTGTTCGCCGAGCACGGCTTCGAGACCACTTCTCTATCGCAAGTGGCACGTGAAGCAAAGGTCAGTAAGGCATTGATTTTCTGGCACTTTGAAAACAAGGAAAAACTCTACCAGACGGCCCTGCGGAAGACTCTCGAGCCGTACTTTATCGACGTTGACGATCTCGATCATCTTGGAGAACAAGCGCAGATCGCGCGCTTGATCGAGCGCTTTTACGAATTCGTGAACGAGAACGTCTATTCGGTGCGATTCTTCCTCAGTCTCGTTGCGAGCACGGAGCACCAGAACGATGAGAGCGTCAGGCGGGTCAACGAGCTTTATCGAATTTTTCGCAGTTCGCTAGCCAATGTGATTGAACGTGGGCGGTCACGTGGTGTATTCCGGCTAGACGCGGATCCATTCAGGGAAGCAGCCCTGATCATGGTGACGTTGGCG
>JACQEN010000155.1 GCA_016200585.1 Deltaproteobacteria bacterium | reverse complement strand
GGGTTATTTCTTGATCCAGCTTCGGCTCGGAATATGGACGAAGTTCGTCCTACTCCTCGCCGTCTCGTCGGCGCTTACTCTCACAACCTACCATCTACTCGTGCGGCCATTCGCCATGCCCCGCTTTCTGTGCGGAATGAAGGCGAGGGCCTGTGCGCTGCGTCCACGACTTGCTCCAGGCCTGACGGCCGCCGGGATCATGCTCGCCGCCGTGGTTGCCATCGGGTCCGCTGCGTCCAGCGAAGCCTCCCACCAGCTTGCAGCATCTCCGATCGGCCGCTGGTATGCGGAGGGCGGAGCTGCACAGGTCGATATCAGCGACTGTGGCGGCGAGCTGTGCGGGCGTGTCGTATGGTTGCGATCCCCTTTCGACGAGAACGGCTGTGAGCTGCGCGATCGCTACAACCCCGACCAGTCTCTGCGTCAGCGTCCGGTGATTGGGCTCGATATTGTCCGCGGGCTCGAACCTTCCTCCGGCTCAGATGCCGTCTGGAAGGGCGGAACCATCTACGATCCCGGGAGCTGGAGGACGTACCGCGCTTCGTTGAGTCTCATCGGTGAAAACCACATCGAGCTGAGAGGCTATGTCGGCATTCCCTTGATCGGCCGAACAACGAGCTGGTTTCGTGTCGGGTCCGAGCAGGAGATTTGTAGGCAAGTGAGCTGACCGAGAAGGAGTTCCTGATGAACATTCGCCATTACCTGCCGCTCGTTGGATTCGTCGTGCCAACGGTGATCATCGGCTACGGATTCGTCATTCCACGAAGCTGCATCGCCGGAGTGAACGAGCTGACCATCGGCTTTGCGAGCAGCATCGTTGGTGCCTGCGTGACCTACTATTTCGGTCTACGCACGCTGGCGAGCGACTACCGACCCAAGCCTTCTTGACGGATGAAGCCGTCGCCGGTTCGGCGACACGACGCGAGTGACGCCGGAGGTGGAACCGATGCGCAGACCTGAGTTCATCGCAAAACAGTGTGGATGCCCGAGCGGGTTGCTGGGGCGGCTCATTGGTTCCATCATGGCCACCGAAACCGCGGGAGCAAATGACGCCGTGGTTGCGGCACTCGCCCTGCAACCAACTGACCGTGTCCTGGAGATCGGCTTTGGACACGGACGAACACTCGATCTGGTGGCTCGCCAGCTCACTGAAGGCTTCGCCGCCGGCGTTGATCTATCCGAGACGATGGTCCGCATGACTGCTCGCCGTTGTCGGGATTTGATCACCAGTGGTCGAGTCACCCTCCACCAAGGCGACAGCACCCGGCTGCCCTTCCCCGCCGGCCACTTCGCCAAGGCGTACTCGGTACACACGCTCTACTTTTGGACCCATCCCGAAGAGCACCTGCGCGAGATCCACCGCGTGCTGCGCAGTGGCGGCCACCTTGTCCTCGGCTTTCATACCGATGACGCCCCCGGCGTCCGAGACTTCCCTGAGACTGTCTACCGGTTCTACAGCCAGGCCCAAGTCAGCGCGCTACTTCAGTCGGCCGGTTTCAGCGAAGTGGTGCTCAGCGAGCCCGCCCTGCACCGCCGATTCGTGATCGCGTCAGCCACCCGTGCCTGACACGCCGGCATCCTCGTTCAATGCGGGTGCCGGTGATGAAGATCGGGCCAGTGCGAATGCGCATGCACACGAGGTTCGTGTCGGTGCCAATGTGTGTGCGCCATCGTCACAGGTTGGGGGTGTTCGTGCACGTGATGGCCGTCGTCATGCGTGTGGGCGTGAATGTGTTCGACCGCGACGTGGCGGTGCAGATGCTCATGCTCGTTAGCAACTAGCACCACCACCGAGATCAGAAAGAGCGCGATCGCCGTCACCTGGAGGGCCGTCACGTGCTCACCGAAGATCACGAGGGACAAGGCCGCTCCTAAAAATGGGGCGCTAGCTAATATACCTTGTGCGCGAACCGCTCCCACCCGCTGCGCGGCCGCGGTGTGCAGCGCAATGCTCGCACCATAGGAGACTGCCCCGACCACGACCGCCCCCACCACAGCTGCAGCACTCGCCCGTACCGGCCCGGCCGCAACACCAAGCGCCAGGTTGGTCGCGCCGGCGACGGCACCCTTCCACAGTGTGCTCCGCGCCGGTGTCATGCCGTCAATCAGGGCCGAAAGATGATTGTCGATGCCCCAGCAGGTACACGCCGCGGCCACCAGCAGCGCGGCGACTACACCCGAGCGGCCAGCTTCGCCACACAGCAGCGCACTCGCGGCAACGACGCCGCCGACACCCAGCCACGCACCGCGCCCCATGTGCTCATGAAATAGCACTGCCCCGAGCACAGCGGTCGCCACGATCTCAAAATTCAAGAGCAGAGCGACTGCTCCAGCCGTCGCGAGCCGAAATGCCGCAAGCAGCAAGATTGGTGCGACCATGCCGCCCAGAATGACAACACCTGCCAGCCGCGCACGGTTCGCTCGATCGAGCGCTACGCGACCGAATCGTCGCCGCTCCGTGCTCACCACCGGTACCATCGCGACAGCCGCGCCGAGATACAGCAACCCGGCAAGTTGCAGAGGGTCGAAGAATTGGAGCAGCAGTTTACTAGCGGGGACAGACGCCGCAAAGAGAACGGCGGCTGCAAACGCTAAGAGCAGCCCGTACATGTGCCGAGGCTACCATGAAACCTGATATTGCGGACCCTGGTCCCCAGCTGGATGTCTCGCGAAACCTGGAGTGCCCACAGGTCATCAAAGGCTCATGGTTGCACGAAGAGGTTCAGGGGCTTATAGTTGGGGACAGTATGGCAGCTAGACGTATACTTCGAGTCGCGCTCCTGTCACTGATCGCATTCAGTTTGCAGGCGGCCTATGTGGCTCCGGCCCGCGCGATCGAGGCACTTCGCGCTGCCCACTGTTGTGCGGCACACTGTCATCATGCGCAATCGGCGACAACCGCCAGCCGATGCTGCAATATCGCGCAGGACGGCACCGACGTTGCGACGCTCTCCGCAACGAAAGCCTCAGCTCCCCAAAGCGCCACAACATCGCTCGTTCTTGCTACAACACCTTCGAGCGGTATTCATTTCGCGACCCCCGCCGGAATCGCGTCGCATCTGACGCTGCGCGCAGCCCTACCGGCGGCGCCGATCTACCTCCTCACGCGCTCGCTGCGCCTGTAAAATCTCCTTTCCGACGGTCCGGGACGCCCTCGATTCAGGTCGAAGGGACGATCCCATCGTGACGCCAAGGTGGACATCCATCTAGTGCCAGGCATCCCGTTGTTGAGATACCTCAGAAGGAGAAATTCAGATGGCTACTTTCAAAACTACTGTGATGACGCTGGTCGCGCTCGCGGCCGCTGCTCAGGTATGGGCCGCCGAAGGGCAGCCAAACCAGACCACTCAACTCGCCCAGGCCAAGGACAAACTGGCGTCGAAATCGATTGGCACCAAGGGCATCCAACGCGGACTCCTCCAAATCGAACAGAGGAAGCTCCAAGGTCTGATCGATGACCTGCAGTCAGGAAAGCGAGTCGATCCGTCAGCGATCGACCGCGCGCTGCAGGATGCCGAGCACGACGCCCGTTGAAGGGGTTACGCGACTGGTGTCGAGAGCGTGCGGGATGCAGCGGCAAGGGCGACTTCCCCTGCATCCTCACGCAGACAGGACTCGAGTGCCTCTTGGGCACGTCGCAGCTCGCTAAGTGTGGCTCCTCGATCCCCGTGCACCAAATAGGTGCGGGCGGTGCGGAGGTGGGTGCGGTAAGCCGGGCAACTCTCGGCCACTGAGCCCCCCTCCGCGCGGGCGGGTCCGCTCAAGAGCACCCCAGTCACACTCGCTGCAATCATGAGTCGAAAGATCATGACGGCAACCAGAGCAACCGAGGGGCCAGGAGTCCCTACAGAACTTGGCGTAGCCGGCGGCGACGTCGGTGCAGTTCGGGGCTGCTTGAGGCGAAGGCAGTGCCTAAACCACCGGCACCAAAGGAGGAGGGTGGATATGTGGCGGACCGCAACGCTGTGTACAATCGCAATAGGTCTTTCGCTGGCGCATCCAGTCCAAGCTGAATCCAGCGAGTCGCTCCGGCTCGCGAGCGTGATCGAACAAGCACGGCAGCACAACCCTGAGATCCAAGCGGCCCGCCACCGGGCCGACGCGGCGGCCGCCATACCGGATCGGGTTTCTGCATACGACGATCCGATGTTCGCGTACGAGGCCTTCAATGTACCGGAATCGCTGCGACTCGATCGCACCGACAACAACATCTTTCGCGTCTCTCAACGTGTGCCCTTTCCCGGAAAGCGCACACTCGCAGGCACGGTCGCCGACCACGACGCAGAGGCGATACGCCAGGATGTGGCTGGCGTGGAACTAGACGTCGTCGCCGCGGTCACACGCGCCTACTACGACCTCTGGCTCGCGTACCAGACTCTCGACGTGTTCGAGCGAGAGAAGGCACTGGTGCAGCGCTTCACTCACATCGCCGAGCAGCGCTACGCTACCAGCGAAGTGACACAGTCGGACGTGCTGCGCTCGCAAGTCGAGCTCACGCGCGTCATCAACCGGGTCACCACAGAGCGCTTGGCGATCGAGGGCGCACGTGCCGAGTTGAATGCGCTGCTCAGCCAGGCACCGGCAGAACCGCTCGGCGTTCCTGAATCCCCACCTGTCCCCAAGCTCGCTGAGACGGCGGAGCAGTGGACAGCGCTTGCCCTCAAACAACGGCCCGAGGTCGCGGCACAAACCGCCATCATCGCGCGCGACGACAGCAGCGTGCGGCTCGCTCACCTGAATTACCTTCCGGATTTCGAGTTCACTGTCGGACGGTTCATCAATGCGGGCCGCAGCGACGGTTTCGGCGCCATCGCCTCCGTTTCCATCCCGCTTGCCTACCGAGCAAAGTACGCCGCCGGGGTCACGGAGGCCAACGCACAGCTGGCCGCTGCACAATCCGATCAGCGCAAGCTCCAAGATCGTATCAAACGCGAAGTGACCCAAGCCTTTGTACGCGCGCGGACGGCCATGCTGCAGCGAGACCTGTTCCTGACGACGCACATTCCGCAAGCCGAGCAGGCCTTGCGCGTCACCGAGAGCGGCTACCAGACGGGGGCAGTCGATTTTCTGGCCCTCATCGACACCGCCCGCACGATCGAGGCAGTGCACCTCGAACATCTCCAGGCCGAAGCCGACTTCCAGAAAGCCTATGCCGACCTGGAGCGCGCTGCGGGCACGCCTCCTGACGGCGAGAACCCCCGGTAAGCGGGAAAGGACCCGTACCATGCGCACCCGTTGGTTGATCGTCAGTTTGGTCCTCATTGTCTTGGCATTTGGAGCCGGCGTCTTCGTGCCGAGGGCGTGGCTTCCGGCGTCACAGATGCAGGAGACCCCGGCGCTCGTATCGAAAAAAACGCGTTACCAATGCGCCATGCATCCGCAGATTGTCTCCGACCACCCGGATGTGTGCCCCATCTGCCAGATGAAGTTGCAGCGCGTCGAGGATGGCGAGGCACCAGCCGATGCTTCCGCTGCGCCGGGTGCTCCCGACCCAGCGTCCAAGATCCTCTTCTATCGCCACCCGATGCGTGCGGACGTGACCTCACCCGAGCCGGCACAGGACGAAATGGGAATGGCCTACATTCCCGTACGTGCGGCAGATCTCGCCGCTGGGTCGGCCGATGACGTGCCCGGGCATGCGCCATTCACGCTCTCCACCGAGCGACAGCAACTGATTGGGGTGACGCGGACGAAGCTCGAATTGCGGCCCCTCGACACCGAAATCCGCGCGGTCGGCAAGGTTGCGTATGACCCGATGCTCTATCAGGCCATCACGGAATACCGCGAAGCGCTCAAAGCCCGCGCGAGCATCACGAACAGCAGCATTCCTGAAGCCCATGACGGGGCACACGCGATTGTCCGATCAGCGAGCGTGAAACTGCAACAGATGGGGATCTCGGAGCAGCAGATTCGCGAAATCGCCGAAACCGGCACCACACCTCTGAACCTCCTGCTGCCTGGCAAGAGCGTATGGATCTATGCCCAGGTCTACGAATACGAGGTGGACCTGGTGCACCAAGGCCAGGTGATCGAGGTGACGACCCCGGCCCTTCCTGGGCGCACGTTCACCGCCAAGGTCGTCGCCGTCGACGCGATCTTGAACGCCACGACGCGCACCGTGCGGGTGCGGGCGCTGGTGCAGACTCCGGACGCGACGTTGCGTCCCGAAACATTCGTCCACGTCAAGATCCGTATCCCATTAGGCGAGAAGCTCGCCGTTCCGGAGGACGCGGTGCTCGATACCGGTGAGCATCAAATTGTCTTCGTCGTAAAGGGCCAAGGTCACTTCGAACCGCGAGCCGTGCAGCTCGGCCGCGAAGCAGAGGGCTATTACGAGGTCTTGTCGGGTGTCGAAGCCGGAGAGGAAGTCGTCACGTCGGCCAACTTTCTGATCGATTCCGAATCACGCTTCCGCGCGGCGCTCGCTGCTTTCGTGGCGAAGCCGGCGTCCGAACAGGCGCGCTAAGGAGTCACCGATGGTTGAACGGATCATCGAATTTAGCGCGCATAACAAGTTCTTGGTGCTGCTGCTGACCGCCGTGGCATTGGTCGGAGCGACCTGGACCGTCCGAAACATCCCCCTCGACGCCATTCCCGACCTCTCTGACACGCAAGTCATTGTCTATTCGCGCTGGGATCGCAGCCCGGACCTGGTCGAGGACCAGGTGACCTATCCCATCGTCTCAGCACTACTCGGGGCGCCCAAGATCAAAGCCATCCGGGGGTTCTCGGACTTTGGGTACTCGTATGTCTACGTGATCTTTCAAGACGGCACCGACCTCTACTGGGCACGCTCACGAGTGCTCGAGTACCTGAGCAAGATCCTGCCGCGCTTGCCGGAAGGTGTGCAGACGGAACTCGGCCCCGACGCGACCAGCGTCGGCTGGGTCTACCAGTACGCGCTCACGGACCGATCCGGCAAGCACGATCTCGCCGAGTTGCGCAGCCTGCAGGACTGGTACCTGCGCTACCACCTCCAGTCCGTGCCGGGGGTCGCCGAGGTGGCCGCCGTCGGTGGGTTCGTCAAGCAGTATCAAGTCAACGTCGATCCGAACCTGCTCCTCGCCTACAACATTCCGCTCACCCAGGTGATCGACGCCATCCGCCGCGGCAACAAGGAAGTTGGGGGCCGGGTGCTGGAATTTGCCGGCACCGAGTACATGGTGCGCGGGCGCGGCTACATCAAATCACTCGACGACATCAGAAAGATCGTCGTTGCGACCGACCACACGTCGGGGACACCGGTGCAGGTCAACCAGGTCGCCAAGGTCACGCTCGGACCGGATATCCGTAGAGGCGTCGCCGATCTCGACGGCCAGGGTGACACTGTCGGCGGCATCATCGTCATGCGCCACCACGAGAACGCCCTCGAAGTGATCGAGCGAGTCAAGGCGAAGATCGAGGAGCTCAAACCAACTCTTCCCGAGGGGGTCGAAATCGTTCCGACCTACGACCGCTCCGGGCTGATCGTGCGATCCATCGATACGCTCCTGCACTCGTTGCGTGAGGAGATGATCATCGTGAGCGTGGTGATCCTGCTCTTCCTCTGGCACTTCCCATCGGCGATCATCCCCATCGTTACGATTCCGGTGTCGGTGTTCCTGGCGTTCATCCCGCTCTACCTCATGGGGCTGACGTCGAACATCATGTCGCTGGCCGGCATCGCCATCTCCATCGGGGTGCTGGTCGACGGCGCCATCGTCGAGGTCGAGAACGCCTACAAGCGGCTAGAACAGTGGGTCGCCGGCGGGCGACAGGGCGACTTTCACGCGATCCGGTTGCAAGCGCTCAAAGAGGTCGGCCCCTCGGTCTTCTTTTCACTGCTGGTGATCGCCATCGCCTTCCTGCCAGTGTTCACCTTGGTGGATCAGGAAGGGCGCCTGTTCAAGCCGCTCGCCTATTCGAAGAACCTCGCCATGGCACTGGCGGCGATCCTCGCCATCACCCTCGATCCAGCGATGCGCATGATGTTCACGCGCATGGATTACGTGCGGTTCCGGCCGCGCTGGCTCGCTTCCATCGTGAACACAATCACCGTCGGCCGCTACTACGCGGAAGAACGCCATCCAATTAGCCGCGTACTTTTCGCGGTGTATGAGCCCGTGTGCCGATGGGTGTTGCGGCATCGCGTTCTGACGTTGGCGTGCGCGCTTGGTTTGGTGGCCACCACGATACCGATCTACTTCAAGCTCGGCTCGGAGTTCATGCCACCGCTGAACGAAGGTGCGTTCCTCTACATGCCCACGGCTCTGCCCGGCATGTCGGTCACGGAGGCGCAACGGATTCTGCAGATCCAGGACCGCGTCCTGCGAACGTTTCCCGAGGTAGAAACCGTCTTCGGCAAGGCGGGCCGCGCGACGTCGCCGACTGACCCCGCGCCGTTCTCGATGGTGGAGACAACGGTGACGCTCAAGCCCGAATCGGAGTGGCGGCCGATGCGGCGATGGTATGCCGACTGGCCCGCACCGCTCCGCTCACTGTTTTCCATTGTGACGCCGGAGCACATGACCTTCGAAGAGCTGCAAGACGACATGGATGCGAAACTACGGTTTCCAGGCATCCCGAACATCTGGACGATGCCGATCAAGAACCGCATCGACATGCTGTCGACCGGCGTCCGCACACCCATCGGTATCAAGATCCTCGGTGCCGATCTCAAGGTGATTCAAAAGATCGGTGAGGATCTGGAGGGAATCATCCGTGAGGTTCCCGGCACACGGAACATCCTCGCCGAGCGCACCGCGGGCGGATACTACGTCGACTTTGTGCTCAATCGCGACGAGCTCGCGCGGTACGGGCTCTCTGTTGATGATGCACAGACGGTCGTGATGTCCGCGATCGGCGGTGAGAACATCACGAACACCGTCGAGGGCCGCGAACGTTACCCCGTGAACGTGCGCTACGGCCGGGAGTTTCGTGAGAACGTCCAGCAGTTGCGGCGCGTGCTCGTGCCCACGTCGTCGGGCGCGCAGGTGCCACTTGCGCAGCTCGCGGACATCAAGCTCTCGGAGGGGCCATCGATGATCCGCAGCGAGAACGGCCAGCTTGCCGGCTACGTCTACGTCGACATGAGCGGCAGCCGCGACATCGGCAGTTACGTCGACGACGCCAAGAAGCACGTCGAGGAGCGCTTGCAGCTTCCGAAGGGCTACAGCCTCATTTGGAGCGGTCAGTACGAGAACTTGGCCAGAGTCCGCGAGCGGTTGAAGGTGGTGATCCCGCTGACGCTCTTTCTGATTGCGCTGCTGCTGTACATGAACACTAAGTCTGCCGTGAAGGCTGGCATCGTGATGCTGGCTGTGCCGTTCTCACTGATCGGCGCGGTCTGGCTGCTGTACGGGCTCGGCTACAATACCTCGATCGCGGTGTGGGTGGGCATGATCGCCCTCATGGGTCTCGATGCGGAGACCGGCGTGTTCATGCTGCTTTTCCTCGACCTCGCCTACGACGAGCGCGTCCGCCAAGGAACGATGCGGACCTACCAGCATCTCGAAGAAGCGATCCTGCACGGCGCCGTGAAGCGCGTACGCCCCAAGATGATGACCGTGATGGCCGCCTTCATGGGATTGCTGCCGATCATGTGGTCCACGGGAGCGGGGTCAGACGTAATGAAGCGCATTGCAGCGCCGATGGTCGGCGGCCTCTTCACGTCGTTCCTTCTGGAGCTGGTTGTCTACCCCGTCATCTACTCGATCTGGAAGTGGCGGTTCGAAATGAAACGCGGAACCGTCATCCCGCAACCACCTCCAAGCTGCAGTCCGCGGACACGGTTTGTAGAGCGGATCTCGACCGACCCAACTCAAGGAGGGACCGCATCATGGGCCACAGACATCGAATCGTAGCCGCGATCTATGATCAAATGACCGAAGCGGATGAGCGGGCATTTCTCGGGCAACTGCGCTCTGAGATTGTTGGCCTTGCCGCGGGAACCGTGATCGAAGTTGGCGCTGGGACGGGCCGCAATCTTCCCCACTACCAAGCGGGGCTTGTCCGGGAAGTGAAGGCTGTCGAGCCCGATCCCTACATGCGCCGCCGTGCTGCGCCGCGCGCCGCTGCGGCAAGCTTTCCGGTCGAGTTCGTCGAGGGAACCGCGGAAGACCTGCCGTTTCCATCCGGCTACGCCGATAGCGTTGTCGCAACGCTCGTCCTGTGCTCGGTGGATCAGCCCCAGCAAGCGGTCCGTGAATTTCGGCGCGTACTAAGGCCCGGCGGTCAGTTGCTGTTCATCGAGCACATTCGGTCCGACGACGTATGGCGCGCACGGCTGCAGGACCTGGTAGCCCCGGTTTGGCAGCGTGTGGCCGCCAATTGCCACCCCAACCGCCCAACCCTGACGGTGTTTCGCGCTGCGGGATTTGAGGTCCAAGAGAAGCGGCGCGTCGCAGTTGGCCTCTTTCCCTGGATTCCACCGATCGTTGCCGGGCTGGCTACGGTCATGGACGGAATGACCCTAACCACAGCCAGCGCACACTGACCAAAGGCAACGGAGCGCATGAGCCAGCCATGTGGGCGGGTAGGAAACAGTCTGTGCGAACAGCCGAAGGATCATCAATGAAACCTGCTCGCGGTCCGCCACATCCAAGCGTTGAACTCAGCAGAGTCGATAGTTGAAACCCTAGACAACCGACGAAAGGGAGGATGCGATGATGAATCAAGCGAGAAGTTTTCGGCGTGTAGGGCAATGCTCTATTCTCGGCATCACGGCACTAGCCGTTCTGACGGCATTGACGATTGGGATGAGCGCCCCCAATCACGCAGTAGCCGCAGACACAGTCACCGACGCCAACATTGTCGCGGCAATCGCGGGTGCAAAAACATCACAGGACCACGAAGCGATCGCCGCGTACTTCCGCACGCAAGCAGCGGCACAAGGCGAGAAGGTAAAGCTCCACCAAGCGATGCTCAAGGCGTGGGAGACGACCGTCAGCGGCAACAGCCTGGTGCACATGCGCCAACACTGCAATGACCTGATCGCCTCGTTCCGTAAGGCGCAGAAGGCGTACGAAGCGATGGCCGAGATGCACGGGCACATGGGAATGGGCAAGATGTAGCTCGACCTCTGGACGCGGCCGGGATGGACGCCAACGGGCACAAGATCCGCTCGGCGCGTCACCGTTACACGGGGGCGCGCGACCCGCCACACTACTCACACTCGACACTTCGGGACCGTTTAGTTCAAACAATCACCAGAAACACCAGAAAATGGAGGACGCCAGTGAAAACGCATCGAGTCGCGACGTTCGTCGCTATTGCCTTCTTGTCCATCTCTCTCTTTGCCTCGGGCCTTTCCGCCGCGGGCATGGACGGCGTGATGATGAAGGACGGCAAGATGATGATGATGAAGGATGGCAAAGCGAGTGGGCCGATGGACCACGACATGTCGATGTCTGACGGCACCAAGGTCATGGCCGACGGCATGGTCAAGATGAAGGACGGGAAAGAGATGCACATGAAGGACGGCATGATGATGATGATGGACGGCAAGATGATGGAGGGCAGCAAGGCCATGGAGATGCAAAAATAGGGAGGTCTCTGTCGATCGCGTCCTGGCGGTCAGCGGAGGCCAGCGCGGCTCCGCGCCGCCAGCCCGCGATTACGGAGTGTGGTGGCCTTATGGAGAAAACCGATAGCGATGAGAGGTTCAAAGGACGCCGCCCACAGCCCTTTCTTATCCGCCTCGCGCACTGGCTCAATGTACCGCTGCTGATCATCATGGCAGGCAGCGGCCTGCAAATCCTATCCGCCTACCCGTCGTTGGGAGCGCGCGGTGCACTCTACGGCTGGTATCCGTGGCAAAGCACGGCACCTCCAAAATGGTTGCGGTTCGGCGGTTGGCTTGCCGGTGCTCGTCATTGGCACTTCGCGCTCGGCTGGTTCCTGCTCGCGAACGGCGTCATCTACGTGATCTACATGCTGGCGCGAGGTGAGTGGCGGCGGCGCGCGTTCCTGCCACAGCGCGATGCCAAGAACGCGGTACTCATGATGCTCTACTAGCTACATCTGCGCAGGACGCCACCGCCGATCGAATTCTACAACGGCTTGCAACGCCAAGCGTACACCTTCGTCATCTTGATCGCGGTCGTTGAAGTCCTGTCGGGGCTAGCGATCTACAAGCCTGTGCAGCTGTGGTGGATTGGGATCCTATTTGGCGGCTACGACGGCGCGCGCGCTGTCCATCTACTCGGGCTAGCGGCGTTTGCCTTGTTCACCGCAGCTCACCTCGTCATGGTGGCACTACACCCACGCGCCATCCTCGAGATGTTCACAGGAGGGAAACGTGCCTAACGGATCGCCTAGCAACCTGTCGGACTTGGAAGCCCGCAGCGACCAACCGGAGCGGGCCAAAGAAAGGACGCCGGCCGCAGGCCTTACACGCCGGCGATTGCTGGCGACGGTCGCCGCGAGCTCGGTACTGGCTGCATGTGAGCGCGTCGCAGTCCGCTCTGGCTTCCTCGCCGGAATGGGTCGTTGGAATGAACGTGTTGATCGCTTCCTCTTCGCGTCGGAACGCCTTGCGCCAGAGCTGTCGGCCGCCGAGGCTACGCCCACTAGCGCCTTTCCGAGCTACTTCATCTCGGAGACAATGCCCTTTGCCCCTACTGACTGGGTCTTGAAGGTCGGCGGTTTGGTCGCTCGCCCGGCAATGTTCTCGCTGGAGGGCTGGTCGGCGGTCGCAGCGTGGCACGGCGTGCGGCTTCAGGAAATCGCCGTCGCCGTCGGTGCAGACCCACGAGCACACTACGTCGAGTTTCGCTCATTCGACGCGGGGTATTGGTCTTCATGGGACCGCGACAGCGCTCTGCACAAGCAGACCATTCTCGCCTACGGCATGAATGGCGAAGAACTCCGTGCCGACCATGGCGCGCCGCTACGCCTCTACTCGGCGGTGAAGCTCGGCTACAAAATGGTGAAGTACCTCACCGAGATCAACTTCCTCCCAGAGCGCAGCGGTGGATACTGGGAAGATCAAGGCTACGAATGGTTTGGGGGGGTATAGCGTGCACCTGCGGTCCGTCCGCTGACCGCGTCCTCCCGCCCACCCAGCCCGCATGCCTTCCGCGCGTCGCTCATGCCGTCCTCTCCCTGACCTCGCGGCGCACTCTCTTCTGAATCTGCCACGCAAGCGTGTAGAAGGTTGGCAGTGCCAAGAGAGTGAACAGCGTCGATGTCAGTAAGCCCCCGATCATGACCACGGCGAGGGGACGCTCGATTTCAGTCCCGTGTAGACGGAGAACCAGTAACGGCATCAGCCCCAGGATCGCTGTGCCCGCGGTCATGAGCTTCGGACGGACGCGACCGAGGCTCGCTTCTCGAATCGCTACGGCAATTGGCTTCCCCTGTGCCACAAGAGCGCGTGTTTGCGTGACCAGCACGAGTCCGTTCTGTACCGCGATCCCGAATAGCCCAATGAGGCCGACCAACGATGAGACGTTCCAGGTCTCTCCGGCAAACAACAGCGCCAGAATGCCGCCGACGAACGCGACCGGAAGCGTTGCGAGGATCACCAGTGCGTCGACCAATGATCCGAGGGCGAGGTGCAGCAGTAGGAATACGCAGAACAGCGCAAGGGCGATGGCCTCCGCGAATGCCCGGGTCGCTCGCGTCTGGCTCTCCACCTTGCCGCCGACGTCAAAGAAGTAGCCCGTGGGCAGTTGCAGGTCTCTTTGCAAGCGTCGAGCGACTTCCGCCGCCGTGCTGCCGAGATCCCGCCCGGACACCGTGGCCTCGATGGCAATGCGTCGGCTTCCCGCTTCACGTCGGATGGCTCCCGGTCCGAACGTATTCTCGATCGTCGCAAGTTGCCCGAGTGGTATCCGGGTACCATCGTGCCCATCGATCAGCAGCGTCCGAATGGCGTTCGCGTCCGCACGACGGTGCTCTTGCAAACGAACCACAAGATCGTACCGGCGCTGCCCCAGCCACACCGCGGACATCTCTTCGCCTACCAGTCCTATGCGCACGGCTCGCAGCACATCTCCGGGAGTGAGCCCTACTCGCGCCACAGCTGGCCGGTCGACCGCGATGCGCAGCTGCGGCAGGCCCGTGAGCTGCTCGACTCTCAGATCGGTGATGCCGGATACTTCGCGGACCAGCAGCCGCGCGCGCTGCGCCAAGCGCGCCAACTCATCGAGATCGGGGCCGAAGATTCGCACGGCGATATCCGCCGGCGTCCCGCCGAGGCCTTCATCGATTCGCATGCCCAGCGGCGTGGTGAACAGCACAGAGACCCCTGGCACCCGTTCAACGGCGCGTCGCATGTGCGCTTCGAGATCGTCGCGAGAGCGACCGTCACGCTTCAACACGACCAGCACATCCGAAAGCGTATGCGGCATCGGGTCCTCCGTGCGTTCCGCTCGGCCGGTACGCCGCACGACGTCCTCAACTTCCGGAAATTCGCGCAGCACATCTTCGATGCGGTGGTTCAGATGGTCGACCTCTGTCAGGGAGGCCTCCGCCGGCAGGATGGTCTGTAAAAGCAATGCGCCCTCGTCGAGTTTGGGCATGAAGTCACTGCCAATGCGCAGGGCCAGAATGAGCGCAGGGATAGTGACCCCGAGG
>JACQEN010000154.1 GCA_016200585.1 Deltaproteobacteria bacterium | reverse complement strand
TCGACGTGCGGGTCATCGCCGCCACCAATCGCGATCTGGCCAGAGCTATGGCCGAGGGGGCGTTCCGCTCAGACCTGTATTATCGCTTGAACGTATTTCCGGTGCTGCTGCCGCCGCTGCGTGCCCGTCCCGAGGACATCGCACTCCTGGTCCACTACTTCGTCAGCCGCTTCGCGATGAAGATCGGCCGCAAGATCTCGCACGTACCCGACGCTGTTCTGCACCGACTGATGACCTACGCCTGGCCCGGCAACGTGCGCGAGTTGGAAAACGTCATCGAGCGCGCTGTCATCCTTTCTCCCGGACCCGAGTTACGGTTGGCCGACGAGATCGTGTTGCCGGCGACGCAAACACCGATCGTGCGTGCGCCGCTGGAAGCGACGCCGTCTGCGGCGCCGGTTGGGATGGCGCTGCAGGACATCGAGCGCTCGCACATCGTTTCCGTGTTGAAGCAAACGCGCTGGCGCATCGAGGGCCCGCGCGGCGCCGCGGCCGCGCTCCAGTTGCAGCCCAGCACCTTGCGCAGCCGGCTCAAGAAGCTCGGCATTCAGCGCGGCTCCGAGAAACCGGACTAAGATCGAGGATCGCCGGCGCTCACGACGACCGTGCGCCGTCTTCCTGAAACACGCGGTGCAGTGTGTGGCTGAGGTCGTCGGCCGTATCCGGCTTGAGGATCAGCGCGCGGATGCCGATCTGTGAAGCCAGCTCTTCTTCTTCGACGCGAACGTATCCGGAGGTCATGACGATCGGGATGGTCGGCCGCAATTGGAGCATTCGACGCGCCAACTCGAAGCCTGACATCTCCGGCATCGACAGGTCGGTGACTACGGCGTCGAATTCGTCGGGCCGTTGCTGAAACTCGCGCAATGCCTGGGTCGGGGCGTTGCAGGCGGTGACTCGGTAGCCCAGCCGTTCGAGCAAGCGCGAGATCAAGAACACCAGGGCCTCGTCGTCGTCGACGTACAGAACGTGCCGGCCTTGACCGCTTGCGGCTTGCTGAGCCGGCTTCGGGGGGCTCTGGTGGCCCGGTTCAATGGCGGGAAAGTACAAGCGGAATGTGCTCCCCCGGCCGGGCTCGCTTTCGACTGTGATGACGCCGTCGTTGCCGGTCACGATGCCGTGGACGATCGACAAGCCCAGACCCGTCCCCTCGCCAGTAGCCTTGGTCGTGAAAAACGGGTCGAAGATGCGCGCAACCGTCGCCGCATCCATCCCGCAACCGGTGTCACTGACGCTCAAGCGTGCGTAGCTTCCGGGGTGGAGATCGGGCGTGACGCGAGCCATCTCACGGGTAACCTCTACTGCATCGAGGCGTACTTCGATTCGTCCGCCTTGTGGGCCAATCGCATGTGCCGCGTTGATCGCCAGGTTGACCAACACCTGATGGATCTCGGTAGCGTTGGCGGCGATCATCGGAACGCCAGCGCCGAGATCGGCCCGCACGTCGATCATCGCCGGCAGCGTCGAGCGCACCAGCTTCACGGCATCTTCCACGACCGGTGGCAGCTGCAGCGCTTCGTGCTTCTTCTCTTGCGGGCGGCTGAAGGCCAGAATCTGACGCACAAGCTCGGCAGCTCGGTTGCCGGCTTTGGAGATCTCCACCAGGCTCGTGTGAGCCGGGTGATCCAGGGCTAAATCCTCGAGGGCGAGCTTGGCGTTGCCGGTGATCGACAAGAGAATATTGTTGAAGTCGTGAGCGATGCCGCCCGCCATGGTTCCAAGAGCTTCGAGCTTGTGTGATCGCCGCAGAGCTTCCTCGGCACGCTTACGACGCGTGATGTCGGTGTGCGTGCCGATCATCCGCACGACCTCGCCGTTGGCATCGAGAGCCTGAAAGCCGCGCGACAGAATGTCGACCCAGTGGCCGTGCTTGTGCAGCATGCGGAATTCCAGCTCGAAGCTTTCCGAGCCCGCCTGAATCGTGTCCTGAAGTGTCTTGAGAGCGGCAGGCAGGTCCTGCGAATGAATCAAGAGGAGGAAGGTGTCGGGGGTGTCCGGTAACTCGTCCTCCGTGTAACCGAGCATCGATTTCCAGCGCGGTGAATAGTACGACTTGCCCGTCTGGACGTCCCACTCCCACAACCCGTCGTTGGCGCCGCGTAGCGCCAACTGGAGGCGTTCTTTGCTGCGCCGCAGCTGTTCCTCGGCTTGTTTGCGTTCGGTGATGTCGATTGAAATGCCAAGCAGAAAGCGAGGCTGCCCGTCGGCGCCAAGCACGCCTACCTTGCGGGTGTGAAAGGTGCGTACGCCGCGCGGAGTGGACATACGATCTTCAGGAATGTCGAGCATTTCACCGGTGTCAAGGACCTGCCGGTCGCATTGCGTTTGATACTCGGCTTTGCGGCGTGGGAAGAAGTCGAAGTCCGTATGCCCGACGACGTCCGCCGTCTTGGCGCCGGTGATTCGTTCCCCTTCCTTGTTCATGTGCACATAGCGTAGGTCACGGGCATCCTTGACGAACACCATGAGCGGAATGTTGTCGATTAACGCGTCCCACTGCTGCTCGCGTTCCGCCAGATGAAGCTCGGCCAGCTTGCGATCGGCAATGTCACGACCGACGGATTGGATCTCGACCAGCTGCCCCTCCTCGTTGAAGAAACCGCGGTTGACGAACTGTAGCCAGCGAGGTTCCCCGTTCGGCGCAACGAGGCGATTCTCGATGACCACGACCGGATTCGTCGGGCACAGGCTTTGAAGCTTTTCCAAGACGGAGGGTAGGTCCTCGGGGTGCGTGAATTGGTACCAGGGGTTGCCCAGCAGCAGCTGCTGGGTCGAACCGGCCATACGGCAGGCGACGTCATTGACGAAGGTCAGAAGGCCGTCCGGCGTAAATCTGGCAATCGCTTCCGTTTGATCCTGAACGACGGCGCGGTAGCGATCCTCGCTCTTTGCCAACTCCAGCTCGGCGCGTTTACGTTCCTCGATTTCCGAGCTCAGGGCCGCGTTGGCGCGTGAAAGCTCGTCGGTGCGCATCGCGACCTGACGCTCCACCTGGTCGGTACGGTCCGCCGTCGTCATCAAGAAGGCCTGCACGAGGGCCGTCAGCAGGAGGCCCATGGCGAAGATTCCCCATGTCGTCAGCGGTCGTTCGAAGCGCGGGAAGAATGCGCCGGTCGGGATCATCTCGATGCGCCAGCGCCGTCCGCCGATGAGAAAAGTCGTTTGCCATCGTGGCGCAGAAGACGGCAAGCGAAGAGCGGTATCCGTGAATGCGGCATCGGCAAACAGGGTGCTCCGGCCCCCTTCCGATGGCTCGTCGGTCAAACGCAACAAGAAATTCCTTTGCGCAACATCATCGAGGGCAACGGCAATCACTTCGTTGATGCGAAAGGCTATCCCGACGAAACCCAGCAGGGCCGAGGAGGGATCGCCGCGCGGCTCGGCGATGACGCTCTGGACGGCGAGAACTTGCTGCCCCGCATCGAGGCGTCCCTTCAACTGCAGCGGTGCCGTAATCGCAATCTCACCGCTCGTTCCGGCTCGATCCAACGCCGCGCGTCGCAGCGGGTCGGAGGCGGCGTCGAAGCCGATCTCTGCTTCGTACTCTCGGCGCGGCTCGACGAGGGTGACCGGGAAATGCTCTGCCAAGCCGACGGCCGGCGCCCATCGACCTTCTGAGCCCTGTTGGTCGACGGGAGAGGCGGTGGTGGTTTGCGAGGTCGACTCGGAGGCACTGCTCATCTTGGCGTGACGCGGCATCCATTGAACCGCTTGTATCTGGCGATCGCGGCTGAGAAGGCGTGAGGCGTAGCGCTGAAAAACGATTGCCGGTGCATTGTCTGCGGTCGCGAAGAGATTGCCCAGCACGCGGACCGTTCCGAAGTCGTCACGGACTTGCTCGATCAGCGAGCGGGATTTTTCCTCGGCGATCTGGCGAAATTGGTGGCGGATGTACGACGCCTCGCGTTGCTTCAAGTACATGAAGACCAAACCAAACGCGGCTGCCATCACCACCGTCGGTATGACCACCAGCCGCAGGCGTTGCCATTGCCAGCCACGGTTGAAGCCGTACAGCAGCAAGGGGCAAAACAGCAGCACGCCGATGCAATCGCCGGTGAACCATATGGACCATGGTACGAAGATTCCAATTCTCCCCGTGACCCCGGCTACCCAAAATACGGCGCTGGAGAACGTCGGGTTGAAAAGGGCGCTCAAGGCCCCGAAGACGAGCACATTTCCCAAGCGGTCGGTGGCGAGATCCATCCCTTTCGGAGCCCCGGCGAAACGGCGTAAGAGCGCGGCGCCAATCGCCGCCTGCAGTGTGGCGCCGGTTGCGACGAGGCTGGCGACGGCAATCATCGTGAGCGGAATTGGCGCACCACCGAGTTTCCAGGCCACTTGCAGGTCGATCAGGAAGGCGCCGAGCCAAACTCCTGGGAGGACACCGGTACCGAATTGGACGACCGCGGCCAAGGCGATCCCGGCTGCCGGCCATACAGCCGTGACGCAACCGCGCGGAACCGCAATCATCAGGGCTGCTTGGCTGGACGCCCAATAAGCCAGGGCCAATAGAACAGCTGCTTTTGCCCGCCCCAGCCGGCCGGTTTCACGCCCCCCCACCCGGATTGGCGCTTCTGGCGTCATTGCTATCTCCCCACACCCATAGCAAAGAGTGGGGAAGCCACTCTAATGCTACGCCCGGAATGGTCTTATTCGGAGGTCAGCCAACTTTTGGTACCATGTGGGAGCCGATTCAAGGCTGTTTCCCACGAATGCGATTGCGGACGGCAAGGCCGGCTACAGGCAATTCGCCGCTGAGCCCCCCTTTCAGAGGCCGTCTCGAAGCCCGTCTCTGCGTTTTCCGACAGCCCTCAACAGAAGCGACTACCTCAGGTCGCCCAATGTTTGCGGTTCACGCGGTGTCTCGGTAGCATCAGCCCTCGTCTCGCCGGACTTCGCAACCAAACAGCTCTCGATGTTCAAGGACTCTGGGACAACCAAACGGAACCAGGAAACTCTGTTGCCGCCTAGTATCGCGACGACAGATGGATCGCCCATCGCCAACACGGAGGTTGTGCGTTACCGTTTCCCCGTCGACAGCCAAGACGCTTCGTTGCTGCGCGACGAAATCAACCGCAGCCTGCTGTCGTTGCTAGCGGCGGGATTGATCATCTGCCTGCTGACCAATGTTCTCTTCGGCACCACCGACTTCCTGTTCGAGAGCGAACACCACATCTGGATCGGAGTCCTGCGCTTCGCTCTGATCTTCGCCACCTTGTGGATCTGGGTACAGGCACGCAAGCCGGAGGCGTATCGTCGTGCCGTGACGCTGTCCCTGGCCACGGTGGCCCTCGCATGCATTCAAACGGTCGCGCCCCGGGCCATGCACGGTGACCTGGGCACCCCGATCCTGCTGAGCTTGGCCATGGTCGCCGCTCTGTCGACGGCCGCTCCTTGGGGGGTGGCGGGACAGGTGGCAGCGATCGTCGTGGTCAGCTTGGAGACGGTTGTGACGCTGACGCTCGTTTCCGGCGATCTCCGCGTCGTGCTCGATATCTATCCGACGACGGCGGCGGCGGTGGTCTTCGGCATGTCGCTCTACGGCGCGAGCGTGTGCCGCAGAAGCGCCGCCTTGTCGATCGAACGCGGTATCGCCCTGCGTCGCACCGCCAGAGGGTTGCAGGAGAGGGAGGAGGCCGTCGCTCAACTGAATGCCACACTCGAGCGCCGCGTGCGCAAGCGTACCGAACAATTGGAAGCAGCCAACACCCGACTCGAAGAGGAGATCGCCGAAAGGCGGCTGGCTGCCGAGGCACTGCGGCGCAGCCAAGAGCAGTTGCGCGATATCCTCGATAACACCACCGCGGTGATTTACCTGAAAGACACCTCCGGCCGCTACCAGCTGATCAACATCCAATACGAAAAGCTGTTCCACGTCAGCCGTGAAGAGGTGGTTGGGAAGACCGACTACGACCTGTTCCCGAAAGCGCACGCCGAAGCCTTCCGCCGCAACGATAGCCTGGTGCAGGAAGCCGGCCGATCGATGGTCTTCGAGGAAATCGCCCCGCACGATGACGGCGACCACACCTATATCTCGGTCAAATTCCCTCTGTGTGACGAACAAAACGCTCCCTACGCCGTGTGCGGCATCTCCACCGACATCACCCCGCGCAAGGAGATGGAAGCGCAACTGCGAGTCTCTCAGGCGCAACTGTCGGCGCTGATCGAGAATACCGGCGATGCCATCTGGTCGATCGACCGCAGCTACCGAATGGTTGTAATCAACTCGGTTGCCGCAGATTGGTTCGCGGAAACGTACGGCAAGCCGCTGCAGATGCAAGACCAGATCGAGCAGCGGGCACCGGCGGAGGAGAGCGCCTTGTGGCGGCCGCTGTACGACAAGGCGCTTGCCGGCGAACGCATCGTCTTCGAGCGCAACTACCCGAAGAGAGGCGAGATGCACTCGTACCTCATTTCGGTGACTCCGATTGCAACCGACCATCAGGTGAGCGGCGCCACGGTGTTTGCCAAGGACATCACCGACCTCAAGCGTGCCGAAGAACGCGTCCGCGAACATCAAGCGGCGCTGTCGCACGTGTTGCGGCTGCACACCATCGGCGAGATGGCAGCCGGCCTGGCGCACGAAATCAATCAGCCGCTGGCGGCGATCGCCAACTATGCGCGCGGTTGCCGCAATCGCATCATTTCCGGCGACGTGAGCTTGCAGGATCTGTTGCCGGTTCTGGAGCAGATTGCCGGTCAGGCGCTGCGCGGCGGCGAAATCATCCGGCGCTTGCGATCGATGGTGGAGAAAAAGGAGCCGACACGCGAAGTGGCGGATCTCAACGCCGTGGTTGCGGAGGCGGTGCACGTCGTCGAGAGCCAAATTCGGCAGCAAAGTGTAACGCTCAACCTCGAGCCCGCATCCGGACTCCCACCGGTTGCGATGGACCCGATCCAGATCGAGCAAGTGGTCGTCAACCTGCTGCTCAACAGCCTCGAGGCGATGCAAGCAGGGAACGGCGGTGCGCGTCAGGTAACCGTCTCGACACAGCGTCATCCCGACGGTGTCGAAATTGTCGTCAAGGACAGCGGCAGCGGACTTGCGCCCGAGGTCATGGAGCGGGCCTTCGAGCCGTTTTTCACCAGCAAGGAGTCGGGTCTGGGAATGGGCCTGACCATCAGCCGCTCGATCGTCGAAGGTCACGGCGGTCGCATTCAGGTTGCAAATAACTCCGGTGGCGGGGCTCAGGTACACGTCGTGCTCCCGAGCGCGAAGCCCGGGGGCTGATACAGGCAAGTCTTCTCTGAGATTCGGGGGCACACTGTTCGATCTCTTTTCCCGGCAAACGAGAGCGTCGCACGTTCCTTGACACCTTGCGCGCAAAGAACATAAGTTCGGCCGGGTTTGTTGGTGGATACGCTGCGAGAGACGACGCATCGAGGGGCGAATGGCTCCGCAACCGCCTTCCGAAGATTATACCGTTCGCGGTAGTCTGAAGGTTCGAGGAGCGACAGCGCTACCCGACCTGCTGGACGTTTTCGTCGCCGGCGGAGGGCCAGCAGGGACAGCCGCAGCGGTCCGTGCACGCGAGTTCGGTCTCACCTGTCTGGTCGTCGACTACGACGACTTGATGAAACGCATTCGCGATTACCCGAAGGAAAAGCTCATCAAGCCGAACTACGGCGGTGGCGACAAACTGCAGTTCCCGCGCGGCGGGCCGATGTTGGCTGCCCTGCAGTTCGACGACGTCGACAAGGACGAATTGGTTGCTCAATGGAAGGAGCGCTATCGCCAGTGCGGCATCAACGCCAAGATCGGCTCCGAGCTCTCCGGACTCAGTCGGCTCGACGATGGAACCTGGGAAGTGCGGACCTGGAATCACCGCGTCGGCAGTGAGGTTCGCTACCGCGCCCGTCACGTGGTGATTGCAATGGGTGCCGGCGTGCCGCGACGTTTCGATATTCCCGGCAACACCGACGGCATCGCCTTCCGCCTCGATGATCCGGCGCACTACGTTGGCGCCCCGGCTTTGGTGATCGGCGGCGGAACGTCGGCCGCGGAAGCCGTCATCAGCATTTCAAACGCCAAGACGAACGCCGAAGATGCAACACCGGTGTACTGGTCGTACCGCGGCGATCGCTTGCCCAAGGTATCGCGCGCGCTCAGCGAAGCCTTCTTCGACGCCTACGTCGGCAACGGCAACATTCGCTATCTGGCGTTCTCGGAGCCGGTCGCCGTCGTCGCCGGCCCCGATCGTTGCGAGTACCTCTCGGTGCGCATCGATCGCAAAGTGGTCGAGGGACGCCCGTCGGAAACCGTGCACCTCGAATTTCCCAAGCAAAGCGTGGTTGCCTGCATCGGCGAGGATCTGCCGGTTCGCTTTCTGAAACAACTCGGCGTCAAGATTCCGCAGGTCGACCTGCGACCGACGATGTTGGTCAACCAACACGGCGAGGTCTCGCTGCCAGGTGTCTTCCTGGTCGGCGACTCACGCGGCCCGCGCTATCTGCGCTGCACCGACTTCGACGACACAAGCACCTACGAACAAGTGACGCAGCGCCGCAACATCAAGCTGGCCATGGTCGAGGCTGTCGCCGCCATCGAGGCGATCGGCGCCCGCCTCGGGAAGAGTGCCGCAACGGTGGACCTGCCTGCCGCCGCAACCGCGTCGCCTGTTCCACCGTTGCCTGTTGAGGCAGCCGATGCACGGCCTGCAGTCCACGAAGTCCAACTGCTCAGCTTGCATCCCGACGGTACCCCGGACGAGCCGTTCCCGATCACCAAGGACACCGTACGAATCGGGCGTGCCGGGATGGAGATCAGCCGCCCGGACGATGTCTATCTTGCCGACCACCACGCAACCATCGCCCGACACGGCGACGGGTACGTCGTCGAAGACACCGGAGCCGGTTCGGGTGTTTGGATGCGTGTGCGCCCGCGCAACGGCCGCGCGCTCGGCGTGAATGACTTGGTTTGGGTGGGGGCGCAGATCCTGATGATCCTCGAGGAAAAAGGCGCCTGGGCTGCCGCTCACTACAATCCCGACGGCGTGTACCAGGCGACGTTTCCGATCGGCGAACGCGGCTTGCTGGTCGGTCGAGGTAGCCAAGCCGTCCTCGACCCCGGCGATATGAGTCTGTCGCGTCGCCACGCCCAGTTGCGTCTGGAAGGCAGTATTTTGCAGGCCTTTGATTTGGGCAGTCGCAACGGCACGTTCGTCAAGATCACGTGCCCCGAAGCCTTGGCGAACGGTGATGAGTTTCGTATCGGCAACACGCTCTTCCGTTTCGAAACGTACGCCGCGGTCGCCAAGCTCGAAGCGGGTTCGATCCAGGAGGCCGCGCCGCAGCCGGCCCCGAATCCGACTGGCGCGCCGTTGCCGGCTGTCGACGTGGCGACGGGAGCCATCCCGGTGGTGCTCGAGCATGCAGAATATCCCGTCACCTTCGGAGCGCAGCCCGGCACCGACCTGCTGCACTCCTACTTCGATCATCTCAAGGTACGATTCCCCGGCTGCAAACTGGCCAAGTCGGGTGAACCGTCCGAGCACCAAGACCAGCCGTTGGGGTGGGAGTGCAAGGTCGGATTGTGCGGCTTATGCGCCATCCGGATCGTCGAAGGCGCCGACAACTTCGAACCGCCCGAGCCGAGCAAAGGCGAGATGAAGACGATCGCCAATGTGGCAGCGCTCGACGACAACCCGCGCCAGCATCGTTTGGCGTGTCTGGCGCGTATCAAGGGCCCGGTGAAGATCACCATCCCGAGTTGAGTCGATGAACAGACAGACCGGACCACGAACGGACACAGATTGACCACGATGCCCAAGCCGCGATTAAGCCGCAAGGCGCGTCAACGCGATGGCAGCGGCAATTCGCTGCCGTGGACTTTGGCGTTATGCCTGGCCGTCGCTGCTTGTGGCGGTAATCCCGGAGCGCACTCCGAGCCTGATCCAAGCCCGGCGGCGCAGATGCAGCCAGACGAGGTACGCGCCATCATCGAGCACGCATCGCGCGCCATCGATCGCGACATGGCGGTCGCCGTCAGCGATCGACGCGGCGTCATCCTCGCTGTCGCCACCAACTTCGACCTCGACTACGCAACGACGTGTGCGGCGCGTCCTTGCCCGGCATCGAACCCGCCACCCGACTGTGCCGTCGCCGACCTGGCC
>JACQEN010000170.1 GCA_016200585.1 Deltaproteobacteria bacterium | reverse complement strand
GGGCCGTCGATCAGTATTTTTGGTCCGACGCTGCTCGTCTTCGGTACGTCTGAACAGAAGCAACGGTACCTACCAAAGCTCCTGAGTGCTGAAGAGGTCTGGTGTCTGGGTTTTTCGGAGCCCAACGCGGGATCCGATCTGGCGTCGCTGCGAACGAGGGCGGAGCGCGACGGGGATCATTGGGTGGTCAATGGACAGAAGGTCTGGACCACATACGCCAATCAGGCCGATTTCTGCATGTTCCTGGTTCGGACGGATGCTGCCGCACCGCAGCACAAGGGCATCAGCTGTCTGATCATTCCGTTGCGCACTCCCGGTGTAACGGTGCGCCCTTTGCGCGAAATTACCGGTGACAACGACTTCAACGAGGTATTCCTCGACAGCGTGCGGGTGTCGGCTGACAGCGTCGTTGGCGAAGTCAACAAGGGCTGGCAAGTCATCCTGACGGCGCTCGGTCACGAACGCGGGACACTCCTGCTTGTCGACCACGTGCGGCGGCAGGCGGACATGCAGAGGTTGCGCGCGCTGCTCGAAAGGAACGGCAAGCGAGGCGACGCGTTGACGCGACAGCAGTTCGCTCAATTCGAGATTGAAGTGTCCATCATGGGTTTCCATTGCCTCAAGGTGATGAGCGATTTGCAGCAGGGAAAACCACAGAGTGATGTTTCGATCTTGAAACTATACGGCAGTGAGATGGTGCAACGGCTCAACGACTTCGCGCTCAACGTGCAAGGGGGTTATGCGCAACTGTGGCGGGGAGCCGAAGGTGTGATCGACGAAGGGGTGTGGCAATACGGTTGGCTGATGGCTCGTGCCATGACGATTGCGTCAGGCACGTCGGAAGTGCAGCGCAATATAATTGCGCAACGACTCCTGGGATTACCCAGGGTGTGACTGTGTCAGCTCGGAGTTGATTCTTTTGTTTCGGCGTCGACCTTCTTGACGTCCTCGTCGGCACCCTCGAACGATTTTTTGAAATCGCGGATGCCGCGCCCCAGGGCGCTACCGATTTCCGGGAGCTTACCGGGACCGAAAACAATCAGGGCGACGATCAAAATGATGACGAGCTCTGGGACGCCTAAACCGAACATGGTGGATTCCTCCGTTTCTTCAAATAGCAGGCCTGCACGCCCGGCGAAATCACTTAGTCGGCGGGAATTCAGGAAAGGGCTTCTTGGAACGTCAGGTCGACGTGTAACGCGGCGGCTACGCCATCGAGCTTGCGGCGCAGGGTCGCCTGGTCGACGTCTCCCGGTACATCCATGCGGATGCGCATGCTGTAGATCGGGGTTCCCGTTCCGGGTTCAGGACGGGATGAAGTCGACATCTGGCTGATATTGATCCGGTGTTCGGCCAGGCAGCGCGCGACCTTGGCTACGATTCCTGCCTTGTCGACCCCAGAGGCCGATAGTTCATAGGAAACCGCATGCTGGGCGATCTTATACGGGACAGGCTCGCCCTCAAGCGGTCGGAAGAAGACTGTGAGGCGCTTTTCCCATTCGATGCGCTTGCAAGCTGCCGAGAGGCGGCGTTCAACTTCAGGGCCTTCGCCGGTCAGCAGAAGCAAGACTGCAAACTCGCTCCCGAGGATCGTCATGCTTGAATCCTCGAGATTGCAATCGCATTCGTAGATGAGCTCAGCCAAGTCGGCGACGATACCAGGGCGGTCCGGGCCGATCGCGGATAGAGCGAACCAATGCTTCATAGGACCGCGTGATCCTATGGTGCCGGCAACAAGCCGTCAACAGGCAGCCTTGGCTGGTTTCCGGTTCCCTATGGCAATACGGGGACAGAGACCAGCAACCCGGTCAGCATCAGAAGACCAATGGCCAGCGAGATCGCCGCGGTAAGCATGCGTTCGGAGAATTTCCGTTCACCGCTTTCCTCGCCATCTGGCACGGTCGTTCCTGGATAGACAAGTGCTTGGTCGAGTTTCATCGTATCCTTCACCTGAGCAGACTGCGTGCCGTAACCGGGCCTGTATAGCTGAAGGGTCACGTGAGTAAGCCGAATTCCGTGTGCAGCGATAGGAATTTGGCGCTGCGTCAAGAATTGGTCAACTTGACAATTCTTGTCTGCCTCAACTCCGAAAGAGATGGACTCGCTTACGATCCTTGCCGGCTACGAGCATTTCGGAGATGGTCGTGTTCAATTGGGGGTGGATCAGCTGCGGCGCCAACTCGCTGAGCGGAGCCAATACGAAGCGGCGGTTGGCGATTTCGTGGTGTGGAATCTTGAGATTCCGCTTGTCGACGACCTCGTTGTCGAACAACAGAATATCCAAGTCGATGATGCGTGAACCCCAGCGCTTGCCGCGTACGCGCTTACGCCCCATCGTCGCTTCAATTGCCTTGAGCTTCTTCAGTAATTCTGGCGCAGTGCCTTCCGTTTCGATCTCGATGACCGAATTGACGAACCACGTTTTTGCATTGCCGTGCGGTTCGCTCTCGTAAAACGAAGACTGCTTCAAAATTCGCGTATTGGGTAACTTCTGGATACGATCGATGGCCTCATCATGATTGGCTCGCCGATCGCCTAGATTCGATCCGATTCCTATGTATGCCCGATGGGGCATCCGCTCCAACCCCTCCGCTGGCGCTGCCCTCCTGCTCAGAGGAATACCAGCGCCCGCCATCTCCACGCCTGCCGCTTCGGCTTTTGTCACCGAGCGGACTGGCTTGTTCCTTATCTCGGTTCGAAAAAATTTACAACTTATTACGGTCGGTAGGGGGTTCGGGGAATTGCTCGCGCGGTCCTTGGCATTGCTTAACCACTAGAAACAAACAGAAATCTACGAGTTCCCCAGTCGTCGCCAGAACCTGGGACATTTGTGGCAGGCTGGCCTTGAAAGTACGATTGCGCAATGCGTTTCCTAGAAGGAGTATTGAGAAATTCGGGTTTCTCGTTAAGGAGGATGAGTCATGCGTTTCGCTGCCCTGCGATCGATTCTTCTGGCCGCTTTGCTGGTTCCAATCGCGACCCCAAGCTTTGGCGCAAGCCCGGGCTGTCCTTCCGACATCCGTGCCGCGCTGATCCAGGATTGCCCGTGCACCGGTTTCAGGAATCATGGGAAGTTCATGACGTGTATTCGCCAGCAGCTTGGAAAACTTCGACAGTCCGGTTGCGATGAAAGCCATCTCAAGGGCGCGGTCAACTGCCTGAACGAGTCGACCTGCGGGAAGGTTCACAAGCCGGTCGTCTGCTGCACAAAGACGGGCCGCGCGAAGATCCTTTCACCGACGGCTTGCACGGATCGGGGTGGCCAGGCGATGGCGGGCACGACGAGCTTGTGTGATGCTGCGTGCGTCGGCGCGCACGTCCCGAACGTCCCGAAGTAACAAGCCGCCCCCGGCGTGTACTACGGAGTGTCAAGGCTCGCCCAAACTGACCGCGTCCAGCTCGGCCAAACTGACCACGAGTTTGGCGTAAGCGTCCACAAGCGATCGAACGAATTGTCCACAGCGCGTTTGCGCCGTTGATGTCGACGCATTTCGTGTTGCCGCGGTGGGGCGGAGGTGTGGGTCCCGAAAAATCATATCGAAGCATTCCGCAGCAATCGATGCACGAGATGCGCGACGCGCCGGGAGAAGAACTTGAGCGAGAAGGTCATCGCCACTGACCTTGCCGCGGACGTCGAGACGACGGAGCGCTGCTCGCATCACATTGAGACGCAACGCTGCGCGGACGGCTCGAGCGGACCTTGCGACTGGAGCTTACGCCGCCAGGCGTTCGTAGTGCCGATACAGACCACCCGCCTCGGTGACCTCGACGACAGGACCCTCTTCGCGTGATTGAACCGGTCGCGGCTCGGGACAATCCATCTCAAGCGCTCGGTGACAACGCCAGCGATGATAGTGATCGAAGTACGCGGTGAGGATGCGACGCAGGTGTCGCTCGTGCAGTACCACGACGTTGTCCAGACATTCACGACGGATACTGCCGATCACCCGCTCGACGTAGGGCGACTGCCAAGGCCTTCTCGGTGCACTCAACACTTCCTCAATTCCCAGCGCCGCCACGCGCTTGCGAAAAGCTGTGCCGTACACGCCGTCGCGATCACGGATCAGATACCGCGGTGCGCTGTCCCAGGGGAATGCCTCCACCACTTGCTGTGCCGTCCATTGCGCGGTTGGATGCCTGGTGATGTTGAAGTGCCGTACGCGGCGTCGATCGTGGGCGAGAATCACCAAAACGTAAAGAATCTCGAACCGGACCGTCGCCACGGTAAAGAAGTCAACCGAAACCAAGTCTTTGACGTGGTTGGCGAGAAACGTGCGCCAAGTCGGGGAGGATGGTTTCTGAACCGGTCGCACTCGATATTTGTCCACTGTCGATTTGCCAACCTTGATGCCGAGCTTCGCAAGCTCACCCACGATTCGTGGCGAACCCCAGGCAGGGTTGGCGGCTGAGATCTTACGGATCAGATCACGAATCTCCTTTGCGATGGCCGGACGACCACGCTGGCCCGAGCGGCTCAGGCGCGTCCAATGTTCTCGGAAGCGCCGACGCTGCCAGCCAATCACGGTGCGTGGCTGCACGATCACGAGTGCTTCCCTCCATCCCGACCAAACGCGAGACAGCCACGACCAGAGCACACGATCGGTGGGTCGGAGTTGTGGGCGTTGTCCGGCTCTTTGGTAGACGGCGAGTTCGTGGCGTAGGGCGAGGACCTCGATCTGCATCGCCGCCCGAGAGCGGAAGCTGAAAGCGACGCTCTTGGCAATGGCAATCACGATGGCTGGCATGACCTGCGCCCTTATCGGGATCGTCCGACGTACTCAATGCCGTTCGATTTCCGACCAAACCCGATCGAGATTACTGTTGCGATCTCACGATGATCGAGTTTTCGGCACCCACACCTACGGAGCCGCGCTATCTCTTTGCGGTTTAGCCCGGTAACCAGGGCGAGCCGACTATCCGTTTGGCGCTTGAACGATAGCGAGAACTCAGCCTCGGCGACGTCGAGATAGATCTCCTTCAGCATCTGCGCCAGCGCCCCATGGGTGATACCCTGCGCAATCAAATGATGCACCATCGTGCGGAGCATGCGCTGAATCGCAGCCCTAAAATGTCCTGAGATTGCCCGCGGTAGCATGACTGATCTTCACGTCCATAAACCCGGCACCTCTAACCGCATGTGGAAACCCTTTGCTCATCTCAGCTTGCGCCGCGACACCGTTCGGGCCGATCTCGCAGTGTCCCGTGACAGCGTTCAGGCTGGGCAGCCATTCAAAGCGTTGGCAACGGCAGCCAC
Source organism: Deltaproteobacteria bacterium (assembly GCA_016200585.1). Classification (GTDB taxonomy): domain Bacteria; phylum Desulfobacterota; class Binatia; order HRBIN30; family HRBIN30; genus JACQEN01. Next base: position 24,860 of record JACQEN010000170.1, on the reverse strand, counting down.
GACCTCGTCGATGGTGACCAACCCATCATGGTTAATGTCTGCGGCGGTACATGATGAGAGTGCGTCGGCACCCAGCACAATGTTGACAATCGTGAGCAGCTCTTCGATCGTTACGTCTCCGGAATTGGCACAATCGCCAATGCACGTGGTTTTAAGCGGGGTTGATGTGGGCGTCACCAACTCGGGGGTTTCTGTCTCCGTCGACGTTGGTGCGAGTGGGGTTGGCGTCGGCGTCGACAACTCGGGTGTCTGCGTTCTCGTCGGCGTTGAGGTGATGCTGGTTGTGTCGAAAACGGCTTGCACCAGCACGGCCACATCCGGGCTTCCGAGGCCGGTGGCGAGGTCGTAGCCCGGTGCCGCGACATAACCGGACACGCGGTTGAAGCTGTTGTTGCCTGTTGTGACGTCATGAAACACCGCGGCGCCATCTCCGTCGTACTGCCGCCGTGCGAGCGAATACAAGGTCGTGTTCCACGGACCGCTGTTGTGCAACACATCGTTCAAGATGGCGGCGATGCCGGCCCAACTCGGTGCCGAAGCGCTCGTACCACCTGTGATGGCTACGCTGCCCTCCATCACCATCACGTAACCGGGGTTCGAAGGGCTGGCGAGCAGTGACACGTCCGGCTGGTCACGAAAGCCGTCGGCTGGCACACCTGAAACGTCTTGGTATGCCGGCTTTTCCACCAGCGTGCTTGCGCCCCCGCCGGTGGCGCCATCTGCGTCGTTCCACACGCGTTCGCTGACATATGCGGTCGCCACGCCGCTGGCCCCGACCCCGGGGTCCAGCGCCGTTCCGCCGACAGCGGTTACATTCGCGTCGCTGGCAAGGACATTGACGCTGCGACCGCGACCGTCTTGGCAGCCGTCGGCACCGTCATCTCCTGTGGACACCATGATCGCCTGGCCCTGTGCCGCGGCTTGCGCGTACATGGGGCCGAACACATTGATGTCGGATCTGTCTAGCCGCTCGCAGGCTCCGAAGCTGATCGTGATGACTTTCGCATCCGGATGGTGAGCGACAATGTCCATCAGCGAAGCGTCAATGTCCGCGCCGCTGATGTTGACAAGCACGGTGGCGCCGGGCGCCATGGCGCTCGCCCACTGCGTATCGAGGAGCACCTCACCTTCTTCCCCTCGAAGGCAGGTCTGGTACTCGCGCTGATTGCGAATGCCTCGGCACACACCGTTGGGGGCGCCCACGCCGGGGTTGGTGGAAGGGAACGCCTTGACTGGATTGCGCACGGGAACGCCGAACTGTTGCTGGAACGTCGTGATATCGCTGACATTGAAATCGGAGCGCGCGACCACCGCAATTGTCTGCCCGGAACCATTGTGTCCGGCGTCAAGCACGGGATGCATATTGTAGGCGGTATACATGTCCGACGGTGCCATTGCCGTGACCGTGCGGGTGGAAGTTGATACACGCACGAGAGGCTCTGCCAGCGGAAAGGTGTTCAAGCGAACGAAGTCCACGGTACCCGCAAACTCGACTGGAAGCTGCGGCGGATCTTCGTTCGCCAAGGGCGTACGCCCGCGATGACTGTAGTGATTCATATGCACACTGAAGGTTCGTTCGACGTTTCGGACTGTCCCACTGAAATCGATACGTGTGGTACTCACCATGGGACGAAGCGTGAATCCTTCTCGTTGGAGCCAGTCGGCGACGGCGCGGTAGTCCTCGGCTGCAGGCGCGAAGCTGGTCGCGAACTCATCCGGCGTGAGCCAACGGTGGTAGTCAGGCGATTGCCGATCTTGCTGCCCGGAGATCAACGCCGCGAGATCGTCCGTCTGCCGTAGTCGGAGGGTGATGGACATCTCCATAGATTCTTCTGGATCGGCCGTCCGTACCCAACGCGCCGCGGTCGCGCGGGCGGGGACTGAGTTGGGCCACTCATAGCGCTGGACGGCGTGTCCCACGTGGGTCCCCAGCAGCAACCAGACGAATATCAGGCGACGTGGACTGAGCAAGCGATGGACAAGCCCAACTGAGGCCGCCTGCAACATGCGCACGATCCGGTTTGCCTCGGAAGGGCGCCGCCCGGAATTGCCAGCAGCATGAGTGCGCAAGGTCAGTCCTTCACTCCAACGATTGGAGTTTCCCTGTTTTCGCCTGCCATGAACTCGACGTGTGGTTCATAAACGGTTTACCGTTGTGGAGGACACTATTGTCCCAAACGCTTAAACGCTCGAGGCGCGCAAATCCGTCGCGCCGCCACCGACGATCACCAGGCCAATGGCCGGAGTACCGTGCGCCCCACCGGCCGGTCGGGAGGTAGCACTGGAAAAATCGAAGAAACCGGGCCTCAAGGACGTTAATGAGAAGAAATGTGGTCAGCGGCAGTAATCGTCCCACCCGTTCATGACGGCTGCCAACCGAATCACTCGCAGTCCGCTTGCCTGATGTCCGATTGCGGCGTTTCCTGGGTTCGGTGACGCCCCGGGGGGCAGCGCCTACTGGGCGCGCTAAAAGCGTCCGCGTGCCGGGCGCAGCTGCCGAAGCTTCTCCTGTTGTGCCGGAGTCAGAATATTCTTGATCTGGATCAGTAGCGTCAGGTGGGCTTTCTTGAGTTTCTCTTCGGCCTTCATGACCTGATCAATCTGGGCCAGCGCCGCCGCGTCGTCGATATGTGGGGGCTCCAGCAGTTTACTGAGCTTTTGCGACTCCCGCTCGACGTCCCATTGCGACGACACGAGCGCCTTCTGCGCGTCTTCCATCTGCTTCGTGATCGCGTCGCGCTGTGCATCCGTGAGCCCGATCTCGGTGTCGTGCCGCATGATCAGACTCGGTGGAAATACATTCTCGATGAAGGCTGGAGGGCTCATGCCCGGCAGGCCAGGGCCCATCGGCGGTTCGCCCATGGGCTGCGCCATCACGGCCAACGGCCCCGCTACCAGAATGAGAAAAGAAACAATCGTCATCCGTCGATGCATCATGCAAAGGTCTCCACATCCAGCGCCGATTGGGACCGATTGTCGGCCTCTCCCGTGTCGACGCAGCCAAGCCCGCCACCGGCACATCCGAAGGTCGGAACACGGTCAAGCGCCTGGACGCTCGGCAGGTCGAGCAGTGCGTCGGTGGGAACGTCGAAGGTCTCGATTTCGGCAAGGGTCACGTTGGCGCGCTCAGGGGTTTGGGAAGGCTTGTTCAACACCCACAGAACCAACACCGCGGCTGCGGCAAGCGGTGCCGCAGCCGCGATAATCCGCCACGCCCACACCCGCCGTGTAGTGTGGCGATACGGAGGGGGCGTCCGATTCGCCGAGGGGGCGGGTGTGGGCGCGGCGGCCAGACTGCGATCGATCAGGGTTGCTGAAACTTCGAATCCTGGCGCGTGATCGAGCAGCGCATCGATGCGGGCACTGGCGTCGCGCCAGCGTTGGGCCTCGGGCGATTGTTCGAGCAGCGCGAGGGCAGCCGCGCGTTCCTGCGGCGGCCAGCGGTCCGGGTTGGCCCCGTAGGCATCGAGGAGTGCGCGCAGTCGCTCGAGTGACATTGTCGAGGGGTGGTTCATGAGTCCGGCTATTCCTCTCCGAGCAGATCGGGGAGCAGCGCTTGAAGACGCGCACGCAGCGTTCGTCTACCCCGCGCCAGTAATGACTCGACCGCTTCCACACTCACGCCCATGACCTCTGCGGCCTCCGTATTGCGCAGCCCCTGATAGTGACAGAGCGTGATCGCGACGCGTTGCTGGACGGGAAGCTCCGCGAGCGCCGTGTTGACGTGACGCCCAATATCTCGAACTTGGATGCACGCCAGCGGTGACGGAGCCGGGTCAAGGGGCTCTGCGACGTCGTCCAGAGCGACGTCTCGGCCACGCCGACGGACATCGAGACAGAGGTTGAGTGCGACGCGGTGGAGCCACGTCGTGAGGCGGGCTGCGGGTTGCCAGCGTGGCGCGTGCGACCAGAGCCGGAGGAACGCCTCCTGCGCCACATCTTCGGCGGCAGCATGATTTCCGAGTACGCGGGCGGCGAAAGCGACCGTCCGTCGGAGATGGCGATCGAGCAGTCGGCGAAAGGCCTCACGGTCCCCCGCGCCGGTCTTGAGCATGAGGCTCTCATCGGAGTCGTCCAAAGCCGTCCATCCACCTCGGTGCCGATACCATGCGCCAGTACACTAGCCCGTCTAGCGCATGGTACCGAATACGGAGTCGTGGCGCGATCGTCGTGGCGCAACCTTAGAACGGAGGATGCCCGAATCCCGGACCCGGGCGGTCTGCCTGCAACTCGTCCAGGCTCACGGCGCCGTCACCGGTCGTATCCAGATGGTCGAAGTGGTGCTCGGTTATCTTGTCCCGCATGAGCGACTCGAACGTCTTGAACTCGCTAAGAGACAAAGCGCCATTGCCGTCGGCGTCGGCCTGCGCGAAGAGCGCGGCACGTTCCGCCTCGATCTCCGCTGCGCTCGGTCGACTTTGGGCAAACAGCGGCGCAGTGAGCGTGAGCACGGTGCTCATCAGAAACCATCGACCAAGTCTCATTTCGGTCTCCTTCTGTTGAGGGTGACTATTGACTCACTCTCTTAAACGGCCGACGAGCAAAAAACCGTCGCAGCAGTTTGTGCCGCGAACTTTGCCCCAGGTGGCGAGGCATGAATCAAAATATTGAAGGCGGCAGATCCAGCGACCTTCCGCGGACGAATCGGACTTTTGTGCGGGTATCCTGTGGATCGGCTTGCAACTTTGACCCTGATCGGCGTCCGATCGTAACCCCTGTGGGTCGCCAAAATTTCATACGCAGCGTTTCAAGAGTGGAATCACCGGCTTGTTGAAAATGTCGAGAATCACGACTTGCCACCGCTGATGCGAATTCGCATCGTGCTGCGATGCTCCTCGCCCTCAAATTGATCCTCTGGACGGCTCGGTCACTGGCCGTTCCCAGGCAAGCCTTGGTCCTGGAGAACCTTGCACTGAGGCAACAGCTTGCTGTTGCCACCCGCGGCGGTCGTCGTGCTCGACTCCGTGATGCAGATCGCGCCTTCTGGATCGCACTGCGGCAGGTCTGGACCGACTGGCGTGGCTTCTTGGCAATCGTGAAACCCGCGACCGTCGTGGCTTGGCACCGGCGAGCCTACCGCGCGTATTGGCGACGGATCTCTAGGAAACGTGGACGACCGAACACCGACGCTCAACTCAGAGAGATCATCGTTCGCATGGTGAACGAAAATCGGTGGGGAGCACCACGTATCCACGGTGAACTCCTCAAGCTCGGCTTTCGCGTCTCGGAGCGCACCGTGTCGCGGTACGTGCGGGCCTGTCGACCGAAGGAACCGCCGGGAACGTCATGGAAAACATTTCTCAGCAACCATCGGGATGTGCTCGCTGCGATGGACTTTTTCACCGTCCCGACGGTGACCTTCCGGCTCATCTACGTTCTGCTCATCATCCAACACCGACGGCGCAAGATCCTGCACTTCAACGTGACGCAGCACCCGACATCGGCTTGGGTCCGCCAGCAACTGCGCGAGGCGTTCCCCTTCGAGGACGCACCCCGGTATCTGTTGATGGACAACGATTCGATCTTCTCCGCCGAAGTCGAACGAACGCTTGCAGGGATGAACGTCACCCCCATGCGTACAAGTTTTCAGAGTCCGTGGCAGAACGGCGTCGCCGAGCGTTGGGTCGGTACCTGCCGGCGCGAGCTACTCGATCACGTCATCGTGTTGGACGAGGCCCACCTCCGGCGATTGCTCTCTGAATTCCTCGACTACTACCACGACGACAGAACTCATATCTCGCTCGGCAAGGACCCACCCTGCGAGCGCGCCGTGAGCCACCCTCCGTCGGTGAACGCCGAGGTGATTTCGTTGCTCCGTATCGGCGGGCTTCATCACCGATACGAGTGGAAAGAGGCTGCGCGAACGGCGCGGATGGAATTTTGGCGACCCACAGCCCCGAGCCCACGGCAACCCACCGCAGTCTACTCGAACATCTCGCAGTTCCGGTCTGCGTAGCCGCTGCTTTCACGCCAACACAGGCGAAACTCCACCATCAAAACTGCAAACAGAGAATCCGGCCTCGAGATCCGCGGGTGGGGCGCGTTTCTGACGGTCTCTGGTCGAGTGGCCTCCTACGAACCGCCCCACACGGGCCGGATTTCGATCGATTCTCCGAAAACGCCAAGAACCGCGGACTGAGGAACGGAGAGGGAGGGATTCGAACCCTCGGTAGAGTTTTAAGCCCTACACACGCTTAGCAGGCGTGCGCCTTCGACCACTCGGCCACCTCTCCAAACGCGGAACACCGAGTCTCTTACATCTGCCCGCAGATCGCCGCAACGGTCCGCGACGTTTTTCACCGCGGCGCGAAGAACTGCAGGCCAGCCGCGACGGCAAGCTGCTCAGGCGTCCGACGATTTCGATATTGCCGGGGTGACTCGTTCCAGCAGGCCTTCGATGGTGACCAGCAATCCCATCATGATCCAAGTGTACACGGTTGTCGTAAACGTTGTGTGTCCACCGTTGTGGTACACGGGTATGAGATAGTCGCCCACGACGCTGGCGGCTGCGACTCCCGCCAGAGCGCCGATGATTCCTACCGTCACCGCGCGCAAGATCGGATCGTCGGTGCGGCGGTATAGCTTCCAAGCCACGCCGAATGAACGCCAGAGGACCCAGGTCAGAGCGGCAAGGCCGAGTACACCGGTTTCTGCCACGACTTGCTGATAGTTGCCATGCGCCGAGCTGAACGCGTTTGCTCCGTAGGAGAGGACGTAGTCGAGGTAGTTCCCCGGACCGACACCAAGCAAGGGGCGATGGCTCATGACTCTAAAGGCGTCGATCCACAGCTGGTATCTCAACAAGTCGCCTTCTTGCCTGGCTATTTCCACCATGCGCTGCAGTTGACCCTGGAAGGCTACAGCTCCCACTGCTCCAAGCACGAGGGCAACCGGCAAAAGGCGCCACCCGAAGCGAATTGCAGTAATCACGATCAACGTGCCGCCGAGCACGATCCAGCCTGATACCCATTGGGTCGTGCTCGGGCCGAAGAAGGATTGGCCGATCACTTCGACGACGGCAAAGACCACGAGTCCACACGCGGCTGTTTGCACCCGTAAGCTCTTCGGCGGCGCAAACAGCAACCCAGCATAGATCAACGCCGTACCGTGCGTCACAAGCAGCGGCCACCACGGAATGGGAACCGCATCCTTGACGAACAAAGTCGCCACACCGGCGATCAGGATCGCCATGCAGGCACGTTCAAGGGCCGTACGGCTGTCGATCTGTGTTGCAACCAGGATGCAAGCTGCAACGGATAATCCGTACAGCAAGGTTGCATAGATCTCGGCCGCGAGTTGCCGATGGCTGCCCGCGACGTTCGGATCATAGAAGAGGATCCCCTGGGCGCAGGACAGTACCGCGATGCCCGTCAGAACGCCCAGCGGCACAGCGAGGCGCGAAGCCCGTAGGGACGACAGTGATTTTCGCCGCCGCAAGCCCGATTCAATCAACAATCCACCCAGGATCACCGCGCCAACTCGGACCGTCCCGCTGCGAAGCGTATACAGAGGGGGCGTAAGCAGGCCAACCAGAACGATCCATACGTACACCGCTGCACGCATCCGGAAGAGGCCGACAAAGAGGACGACAGCAGCGATTGCCACTGCGGGCGCCGAGACAAACCCCATCCGTCAAACCCGCCCTGTGCCTGGTCGAGAACCGGCGCGCGCTACATCGGCAATGAAGCGTTCGAAGCGCGGTCCGATTGCATCCCAATCGTACCTTTCGTTCACCAACTGTCGTGCTTGCTGCGAAAGATGAGCGGCTGTGCGTTCGTCGCCGAGCAGAGCGATTACCGCGTTCGCAAAGCTTTCGGCGGTGTCGCCGATGATCAAATGTCGATCAGGTTCGACTTCGAGGCCTTCACAGCCTTTGCTCGTCGTCACCACCGGAGTGCCCACTGCCATCGCTTCAAGGATCTTCAGTCGGGTGCCGCCACCGATGCGCAACGGTACAATGCTGATCGCCGCGGAGCGCAGCAGCGGCACGACGTCCGGAACCAATCCCGTGCACTGCACGTTTGGCTGGTCGGTGTGAAATGCGGGCCGAAGAGAGCCGGTGATCAGCAACTCGACGCCGGGTGCCGCCGCGCGTACCTTTGGGTGCACTTCGTGCAAGTACCATTCCACCGCGTCACAATTCGCCGAGTAGGTCATCGATCCGGTAAAGATCAATCGCCGTGGCAGCGGCTGTCGCGGCGTAGCTGGATACGCGGAGCACGAAACGGCGTTCGGGATAACTTCGATGCGCGGTGCCGACGGCGCCGTTTGCAGCAGTAGCTGGCGTTCGTTCTCCGAGGCGACGGTGCACGCCTGAAAACGACGCAGCAAACGGTTCAGATAGGATCGATGCTTCAGCCAGGTCATGCGATGCCGTAGCCGCCGACTAGCGGAGGTGACCGCGCTGAGCCGATCGTGCAGGACTGCCAGCTCCACTTCATCGAAAACTGCCGGTACTGTGCCGAAGAAGGAAGAGTATGCAGCCATCGTGATCTGCGACGCAACGATCACGTCGTACCCGCCTTCCTCGGTCTCTCGAACGATACGTCGCGCCATTTCAGGGGAATGAGTGTCGATGATCGACCTCGGGGTCGGATGCAACGTCCCGAAGCGTGCCTTCCAGCTCGATGGTCGAAATTCCCGCCAGGGCACGGTCTCTACCTTGTCGCAGAAACGCTCGGTTTGAGGCAAAGGCGCAGCCTCGGTGAAGCTCAGCAGGGTTACCGAATGCCGCTGAGACAGCTGGCGAAGCATATTGGCGACACGGATTTTTGAACCGTTGTTCGGTGGGAAGGGAAACCATCCCGAAAGCAGCAGGATACGTAATCTGTCGTCGCGCATGTTGGTCAGTCGCTCTTCGTCTAAGCGCGCCGACTCCAGACTGCAACTGGGCCGCATCGTACTCGCGACGTTGTCCGGTCCACGGCCGGTCCGTTCAATCCGCGCCATCGAGGAAGTACGAAGCCGGAGACTGGTTCCCGGCCGTCGGGTCATGGCATAACCTCCCAATGATCATTTCCCGTACGCCGCTGCGCATCAGTTTCGTCGGCGGTGGCTCCGACCTGGCCGCGTTCTATTCTCATGAGCCTGGTGCCGTCGTCGCCACCACGATCACCAAGTACGTGTACATCATGGTCAACCCGAAGTTCGATCGCCGCATCCGCGCTAGCTACTCGCGCACCGAGATCGTCGACCGAGTTGACGATCTGGAACACGAGCTGATCCGTGAGTCGTTGCGTGCGACCGGCATCGATGGCGCCATCGAAATTACGTCGATTTCGGATATTCCCTCGCGCGGCACGGGCCTGGGATCTTCGAGCGCCTACACCGTAGGGTTGCTCAATGCCCTGTACGCCTACCGCGGCTTGCTTGCCAGCGCCGACCGCCTGGCCGATGAAGCTTGCACCGTGGAGATCGACCGCTGCGGCAAGTCGATCGGAAAGCAAGATCAATACATGGTTGCGTACGGTGGCTTGAAGTACATCGCATTCACTCCGGATGGCAATGTGCTGGTAACACCCATTCTTTGCAGTACCGAAACGCGCCGCCAGCTCTGCGACAACCTGCTACTCCTCTATACCGGTCAGACCCGTCTGAGCGACGACGTTCTCCCCGAGCAAGCCCACAACCTGCGAGTCGACCCTGAACGCCGGGCCGCCGTCCGCCGCATGGTCGATTTGGCCGACCAGATGCGTGATCAGCTGGCGGCGAATCGCATCGACGATTTCGGTGCCTTGTTGCATGAAAACTGGATGGTGAAGCGCACGCTCGCAAGCAATGTCAGCAACCCGGCGATCGATGCGGCGTACAACCTGGCGCGGCTGCACGGCGCCCTCGGCGGCAAAATTCTTGGAGCCGGAGGAGGTGGGTTCCTCCTCCTCTACGCGCCGCCGGAACGGCATTCCGAGATTTGTCGAGCCCTGGAATTGCCAGCCACCCGAGTACGCTTCGAGCCGCACGGCAGTCGCCTCATTTATGTCGAAGACCACGAGTCGACGCCCGTTTGAAGCCGGTCGATCCGGTCAAATCTACGACGAACGACGCCGATACCGATGATCGCCCATCCATCGCACTTGCTCGACGCGGGGCCCGTGAATCTGCCGCGTGGACGACTCCCCGAGCTCGAAGAATGACGGGGCTCAAACGTTTGGCCGTCGTCGATTTCGCCGTGGCCGCAGCACTCGCGGCGGTGGTTGTGGTTTCACGCCTGCCGTTCGTCGGTCACATCCTGTATCATTGGGATTCAATCAACTTGGCGCTGGCGCTCGATCGTTTCGACGTTGCCGCCGACCGACCGCAGTTCCCCGGCTATTTGCTGTATGTCGTGTTGGTCCGGCTGATACAAAGCATTCTGCCCGATCCACAGTCTGCCATGGTTGCGATCAGCATTGCCGGCAGCGCCATTGCCGTCGTTTCGCTGTTTCTGTTCAGCTCGGTCTTGTGGAACCGCCGCGTCGGTTTCTTTGCCGCCCTCATGTTGGCATCGAGTCCTCTGTTCTGGTTCTACGGCGAAATTGCTCTGCCGCATTGCCTCGACGCGGCATGGATCGTTGTCTCCGTGGGCTGCTTGGCGTTGGCGTGTAGCGGCCGCCCCGGTTGGCTGTTGTTGGGTGCGATGATAGTCGCCATCGCCGGCGGCTTTCGACCTCAGACCCAACTGTTCTTGATGCCGCTGGCGTTTTACGCTGCCTGGCAACATCGCTGGCGCACGGCCGCACTGACAGCGGTTGTCGCGCTGCTGATCGATCTCGCTTGGTTGCTTCCGTTGTTGCGCTTGAGCGGCGGCTTGTCGGGCTATCTCGAGCTGATGCGCAACTACAATGCAACCTACACCCAGATGACATCGGTTTTCTCCGCAGGCCTCCCCGGTTTGATGCGCAACGCCATCAAGCTGGCAATGTATACGGCTTACGGATGGGCTGCTGGCGCCGTACCGTTCGTCGTCTGCCTGGCCTACCGGCCGTGGCGCACCAGGTCGGCGTTCGACCGTAAGACGATCGTGCTGCTGACGACCTGGGTTCTCCCGGCACTGCTCTACTACCTGTTGCTGCACATGGGGCAGCAGGGTCTGATCTTCGTTTTCTTGCCGGCGTTGTGCTTGCTCAGCAGTCTGGCATTGGAAGGGTGCAGCCCGCATTGGCGCAATCGCATCGTCGGCGCGGTGGTTTGTATCGGCACCGCCTTGTTTCTTGTCGCCCCAACCTTCCCGTTCGGTACGGATCGTGCGAAGTTGCTGACCGCGCAAACCTTGCGCGAGCATGATCGTCAGTGGTTATCGCGGTTGGACGCTGTCCATGCCAATTTCAAACCTCGTAGCGCGGCCCTGGTGTCGTCGGCGAGGCGCTTTGCGGAATACTACTTCCCCGAGTATCGGGTCGTGGACTACCGACTGGGAGCACGCTGGGATGCGGACGAGAATCAGCCACGCCTGCGACACGAGACCACCGAAACCATGACGGCGCTGGGGCTGTCCGCCGGTGACGACGGGTTCGCCTTCCTGGTCATCCTCGACGACGATCTCTTGCCTTTCAATCGCGCCCCCCAACGCGTGGAGTGGATTCGAACGCCGAAGGCTCCGCCTTTGGCATTCATGCGCTTCACGTCGTCCGAGCGCCTGCAGTTGGGAGCGGAAGGGTTTTCGTTCGTCCCGACGGTACAGCCGGCCGCGCCGCGTCCGATTCCTGAAAGTGAGCCATGACCGCGGTGGCGACGCTGTTGGTGTTCACCATCGTTGCCGTGGTGTTTGTCTGTACCCTCTATCTCTTCGTGCTGGCCTGCGCCGCGCTGTCGTCTCCTCGGATGCGGCCAGCATCTCGAGCCGTGCATCGCTTTGCCGTCGTCATCGCCGCCCGCAACGAGCAAGGGACGATTGGTCCAACAGTGCGCCGGCTGCACCAGCAGCACTACCCACCCGACCTCTACAGCGTCGTCGTCATTGCCGACAACTGCACGGATCGTACAGCCGACGAAGCTCGCGCCGCCGGCGGCGTGGTCTTGCGACGCGATGACCCGGTGCACCTGAGCAAAGGCTATGCACTCGCCTGGGCTCTGCCGGGCATCGTGCAGCCGCCGGTTTCGCAGTGTCCTCCGGACGCCGTCGTCATCTTCGATGCCGACACCAGTGTCGACCCCGATTTTCTTGCCTTAGCCGACGCGATGTTGCAGGCCGGATGTCGTGTGATTCAAGGCAAACACGTGGTTGCCAATCCTCAGGACAGTTGGTTTGCGGCGATGATGTTCGCCTCCTTCGCCATCGACAATCGACTGCGCAATCAGGGGCGAAGCCGTCTCGGATGGTCGTGCAAACTGATGGGCGATGCGATGTGTTTTCATCGACGCGTGCTCGAGCAGAATCCCTGGGATGCGATTTCGGAAACCGAAGACGCAGAGGTCTGGGCCAAGTTGATCCTGGCCGGCGAGCAGGTCGTCTTCGTACCGCAAGCGTTGGCGTTCGGCGGGATGGTTGCACGCCTACGCGACGCCACCGAGCAGCGCTCGCGTTGGATGCGCGGTCGTGCGGCGGTCGCCCGCCGCTTCGTGCCCGCACTTCTCCTGGCCGCGCTGCGCTCGCGGCGCTGGCACTATGCCGACGCGGCCATCGAGTTGACGATGCCGTCTCATTCCACCCTTCTGTTGCTCTTGGCGCTGGCGACTTGGGGTGCACCGCTACTGCACGTGGCGGTCGTTCCCCCCTTCGTCTGGTGTCTCCTGTGGTTTGCGCTGTTGGTGTATCCGCTGCTTGGTTTGTGGCTTGAGGGTGCTCCAGGGCACGTCTACCTGGCGCTGTTCCGTAGTCCGCTCTTCTTGCTCTGGCGTTGGTTCCTTGCGGTTCGCATCCGGCTGCGAAGGGGCAGTCACAGATGGGTTCGCACACCGCGGAGTGGCAACTCCGAAAGCCCATCCGTCTCACGGGCACGGAACGAGGACTGAAATAGTCGTGCCCGGCACCGCGATCATTGTGGTAAGTTGGAACACCGCACAACTACTGGCCAGTTGCCTGGCTTCCATCGAGCAGCACACTCGTGGTCTCGATGTGGAGACGATCGTGGTCGACAACGGTTCGAGCGACGACAGCGCGGCGATGGTGCGCGACCGCTTTCCGTGGGTCCGGCTGATTCAGAATCCCGAGAACGCCGGTTTCGGTCGCGCCAACAATCAAGCGGCGGTTACGACGCGGGCACGATATCTCCTGCTGTTGAACAGCGACGCCGTCTTGCTGCCGCAGACGCTGGATCTGATGCTGACGCTGGCTGAATCTCAGCCGCGGGCGGCGGTTGTCGGGGGACAGGTGCTCAACCCGGATCGTACTTTGCAAGCGTCGTACATTTCGTTCCCCAGCTTCTGGCAGCAACTGCTTGTGTTGTCCGGCGCCGGCCGTTTCCTGGTGCGACGCGCCTATCCCAGCTACGGCGCGGCTATCCGCCGCGGACCGCAACCTGTCGACTGGGTGTGCGGGGCGTGCATGTTGGTTCGTTCCGATGCCTTTGCCGCCGTCGGTGGTTTCGACCCGGCGTACTTTCTCTACGGTGAGGAAATTGATCTTTGCTATCGCCTGCACCGTGCCGGGTGGCAGATCTGGTACCATCCGCGAGCAGTGTCGATTCATTACGGTGCGGGTAGCCAGACGACGGTTGCCAAATCGAAGCGTGAAGCCATGCTGTGTCAGGGCGTCGTGCGATTCTTTCGCAAACACTACGGGCCGCGTCGTGCGGCGCTTTTGATCGCCGAGATTCTCGCGGTCACCGGGTTGAAGAGTATCGTACATCGTCTTCTGCGCCTTGCCAGCCGAGCCCGCTTTGGCCGCGTCGTCGTGTCCTTGCCGGAGCTGTGGCGACACTTGCGCGATGAGCGTGCACAATCCTGAGAGCAAGCGCGGATGATGATGCGTAAGGAACCTGCTTTGCGGGCCCGAGGTCGTGCATGGCTGCTCGTCGTTACCTTGTTTACCTGTTATGCGTATTTTCCGGCGCGCTGGGCGGACTGGAACCAGAACTCGCGCTTCGATCTTACCCGGGCACTGGTCGAGCAGCGCACGATCCGCATCGACGCGTACTACTTGAATACCGGCGACTACTCTGCCTTTGGCGGCCACGTGTATAGCGACAAGGCGCCCGGCCTCTCTTTCGTCGCCGTACCAGCTTACTACGCGTTTGAAGCCGTTGCCGGGATCCCGCTGGTGCAGAGCGCGTTGAATCGAATGGCGGCCAATCCCGCCTTTGCCTCGACGCTGCGGCAGGACGGCAGCGGTCTGCAGAACGAAAAGGTTGCCGTTGCCGCCGCTCTGTGTGCCGTTACGTGGGTCGTCGTATCGCTTCCGTCGGTGCTCTTGGCGCTGCTTCTGTATCGCGGCCTGCGGCGGACGAGTGTCGCTACTGGCGATGCGAGCCTGATGGTACTGGCGTACGGTCTGGCGACGATCGCCTTCCCGTACTCTACGGTGTTCTATGGACATCAACTCGCCGCCGTCCTTCTCTTTGCCGCGTTTCAATTGCTGAGCGGCGATAGGATTCCTTCGTCGGGTCGACTCTTCATCGCCGGCGTGCTGCTCGGTCTGGCTGTCCTTACGGAGTTCCCCGCCTTGATCACTGCCGCGTTGCTGACGGCGTATGCCGCGTGGTCGCTGCGACCGAAGCTGCATACGCTCGTGTGGCTGGCGGCGGGCGCACTGCCCTTTGCGATCACGCTCGGGTGCTACAACGCCGCTGCATTCGGTAGCCCGTTCACTTCGAGTTATCGCTACCTGGCGACGTTCTCGAACATCGCCAACACCGGCACGCTGGGATTCACCCACCCGCGCTGGGAGGCAGTATGGGGGATCACCTTCAGCCCGTATCGCGGCTTGTTCTTCCTGTCGCCCTTCTTGCTGTTGGCCGTTCCGGGTACGTGGAGACTACTGCGCCAGCCGGCGACGCGCCCTGCGACCCTGCTCTCGACGTTGATTGTGTTGGCTCACGGATTGGCGATCGTATCGTGGTACGATTGGCGTGGTGGCTATGCGATCGGGCCACGCAACCTGCTTCCGGTCCTGCCGTTCCTGATGCCGGCTGTCGCCAAGGGTTGGACGTTAGCCGCGCGCCACGGCACGTTACGTTGGTTGCTCCTGGCTGTATCGTTTGCATTCGTTTGGGTTGCGGCTGTTTCAGGGCAAGATTTCGCGCCGGTGGATTTCGACAACCCGTTGCTTCAGTACTTTTGGCCGAAGCTGAGGGCGGGCGACATCACACGAAATTTGGGGATGGTGATGGGGTTGCACGGATGGTGGAGCCTGATGCCGCCCCTGTTCCTGTCGACGACAGCGGCGTGGTTCCTGGCTCGCCATCCCTCAGGGCGGTTCGCCGCCGGAGAAACGCTGTGAATCGCCGTGACATGTTCTTTGCCACGCTGGCGTTGTGGATCGCCGCGTCGCTGCCGTTCGTGTACGGTTACCTCGACTGCCCGAGCAACCGCTGGTTCAGCGGCATCGTCTACAACGTGCATGACACGGCCCAGTATCTGACATGGATGCGCGAGTCGGCGACGCATGTGCTGATTTCGAACAAGCTGACCGCGGAGCCCAACGCTCGGTTGTTTTTCAACTTGCACTGGTGGATCCCCGGACGCACCGCGGCCTGGCTCGGCTGGTCGCTGCCGACGACCTATCAGGTCTTCCGGCTTTTGGCGGTTCCTCTCTATGTTGCGGTCGTGTTCTGGGTCTGTTCGTTGTTCTTCAACGATCGTTCGCGTGTGCGCTTGGCGTTTTGGCTGACCACGTTGGGTTCAGGGTTGGGTTGGGTGTGGGTCGTCGAGAAGTACCTCCACCATCGTACCGACGCACTCTTCCCGCTCGACATCTACACGACTCCGGGCAATTCGTTCTGGGTATTGATTGCCTCTCCCCACCTGACGTTGGCGCTCGCACTTACGATCTTGGCGTTCGGTCTGAGCTGGGTTGCGCAGCAGCGACGCAGTCTTGGAATTGCCGCCGCTGCCGGCGGCGTGACTCTCTTCCTCGGCTTTGGGCACGTCTACGACCTGGTGACGATCTGGTCGGTGCTCGGGCTCTATGGCCTGTTGCTGACGTGGCGCGACGGGTTCCGAGCGCTCACGTTCGTCAGCCTCTTTGAGGTGGTGCTTCTGTCCACACCCGGGCCCCTCTATTTCGGTTGGTTGTCGTCCTCCGCCAACCCGCATTGGCACGCGGCGCTGGCTCAGTTCGGCAATCTTGGTGTGTGGACGCCACCACCACAACACCTGGTCCTCTTGCTCGGACTACCCGTGGTCTTTGCGCTTGTCGCAATCCTCGCCAAGGCTCGATTCGGGGAGCGCCGCTGGACCGACCGGGACATATTCCTCGGCGCATGGATTACCGCCAACTTGCTGCTGGTCTATCTACCGGTTGAATTTCAAATCATGTTGCTCACCGGCATCCAGTTGCCGATGGCGATTCTCACCACCGATCTCATCTACGACTCGGTGCTGCCCAAGCTCTCACGGTCGATGGCGCGCTGGGTGCCGATTGGCGTTTTGTTGCTGGTGCTGCCGACCAACGCCTATTTGTTCGCCTGGCGCTTCGTCGACCTGCGACGACACACCTACCCATTTTACCTGCATGCCGACGACATGACCGTGGTGCGTTGGCTCGCCGGACACGCGGGTGACGCCGTGGTTTTGAGCTCGATGACCATCGGTCACTATTTGCCAGGGCTCAGCGGCGTGCGCGTCTACCTGGGCAGTGCCGTCTATACACTCCAAGCGAGTGTGAAACGGGCCAACGTACAGAAGTTCTTCGGCACAGAAATGGACGACGATCAGCGCTTGGCGCTGCTGCGCGAGGCAGGCATCGACTACGTCTACGCCGGACCGGCGGAAAGCGCCCTCGGAAATGCCGACCTGCGTCGGCTACCGTACCTGCGCCCGGTCGTTGTGACCTCGGAGGTCACGCTGTACCAAGTGGTTTCAAATGCGAGCTCGTAGGGGCGGTGCTTCGTTGGCGCTGCTGGCGCTGCTGGCACTGGCGCCGAGCCGAGCCGTGGGTGCGCCCGCAGCGGCTGCCGTCTGGGGTCCGGTGGTGCACGTTCCTTCGCCGGCCGGCCGTTCCGCGACGCGTGGTGGCATCGCTGTCGACCGCGAGAACCGCGTGCACGTCGTATTCTCGGTTTCCGACCAAGCAGCTTGGCGGCGCTACAAGCAAGAGGGTCTGAGCCATCGCCCGAGCTACGAAACCATGGGCTATGCTTTCTTCGACGGTACGCAATGGCTCGACCGCAGCCCGGTCGCGCCGCAACAACGACGTGTTCTGCGCGGTGCCCTCGCCGTCGACGATGACGACCTCCTGCACGTCCTGTTCACATATGCTCCGGGCTTCTACGACGACTTGTTCTACCGCCATGCACCGGCCTCCGAAGGATTGCGCCTGGGAGGCTGGCAGGGCACGCAACCCGTCAACCTGCGCGGCAGCAGTGCCATGGGGGATATCGCCGTCTACGATCGTGCCGTTTTCCTGGTGTTCGACGATGCGGGAAGTCTCGAGGCGGAATGCAAAGGGTGCGGCGACATCTTTTTCCGCCGGTCGCTCGATGGCGGTGTAAGCTGGGAAGATCCGCTTGACCTGAAGGAAAGCCCCATCGGATCCAGTCGGCCGCGGATCATCGCGGATCGCGCCGGTGTATTGTTCGTCACCTGGGACGAGGGGTGGAACGCCCAGAGCGTTTCGGGGGCTCCGCAATACGGCATCTTCATGTCATCGGCAGATCAGGTGAGACACTGGTCGCAGCCGCTCCGGATCACGCAATCGCCGCAGGACGATAATGTGCAGCTCAGTGTCGCGAGCGATAGTCGTGGCGGCGTCCTGCTGGTGTGGCGCACGGCTTTCAGCGCCGACCCGGCGGTATACTTTCAATGGTCGATCGATTGGGGTGAGACCTGGACCGCTCCAGGCAGGGTCCCGAATCTCATCCCGCCCCCGTGGGACGCACCGTTCGACGTCTACTCGATCGCCACCGACAGCGCTGGCAGGTTCCATTTGTTGGCGGTTGGCGTGAACCGTGAACGGTCAGCATCCGGTCGCGCGCTGTTTCACCTGACCTGGGACGGCGAGGCGTGGACATCGCCGATCGCTGTCTATGATGCCGACGGCTTTCCCGAATTCCCGCAGCTTGTTGTCGGCAAGCAGAACGACTTGCACGCAAGTTGGTCGGTGGTCTTTCGCGGCGACGGTGAGCGGTCGTCCACGTTGTTGTATGCGCACGCCAAGCTGGCCGATTCGAATTCGATGGCACGCTCTGCAACGCTACGCCGTCAGATCGATGACTACGTTCCGCTGGCGATCCCTGCGCGGACGGCGACGACTTACAATGTTTCCGACGTCTTCGATTGGTCGGTCTTTGGGAGAGCCGCCGCAAGTCTACTCGCCGGTGGCCTGATCGTCGCTGCTGTAGACGGTGTGCGCCGCCTGTGGTCAGACGGATGATCGTGCCACGATCGGTTTTGATCTTCGCAGCGTACCTGGGGGTCTTCCTTGCCGGCGCGGTGCGCTCCATGGCGCTCGACTGGACGCGACCGACGCGCCTGTCGGCGCTGGACCGGTCTTCATGGTTTCCCGATGTTGCGGTAGACCGCGCGGGCCAAGCGCATGCGGTGTGGTCGTCGGCAACCCGTCCGAAGATCCTTGATCGATTCGCGGATGACACCGTCGAATATTGCCGGCCGTCAACCGGTGGATGCGTGGCAGCGCAGGCTCTTGCCACCCGCAACGGCAGGGACGGCAACTACAATACCCGCCCCGCTGTCGTGGTTGGCAGCGACTTCCGTCTGCAACTGCTCTGGCGGTCGAAGGACGTCATCTACCAACAGTCGGCGACCATCGGTCTTGATGGTCTCGACGATTTGTCGGAGCCGCGCAAGCTCGGTGCCGACGGGTCGTATCTCAATCTTGCGAGCGGCCCGAACGGCGCGCTGCACGCCGCCTGGAGCGCCACCACCGACACCGAGATCGGCCCTTGCCCGCACTGCGCCGACATTTTCGTCTCGCGCTCGACAGATGGCGGATCGACGTGGTCAAGACCGCTGAACGTATCGAATACCGATCTTGGCTCGGAAAAGCCGCAGTTTGCTTTTTCTCCCGATGGCACCGTCTACCTCGCGTGGGAGGAGGGACATGATTTCTACGTCGGCAAGGGGCAACCGTCGGCGAGCATGATCGTCGTCTCGCACGACTCCGGATTGACGTGGGGAGCCCCCACGACTCTGAGCTACGACGGTGACGCGCCACAGTCGGTGGCGATTGCAGTCGACGTACGTGGTTCTCTGATCGTCGTCTGGCGTCTGACACAAGGGCGCGGCATCTACTGGCAGACCTCCTCTGATCAGGCGCATACCTGGTCGACGCCGCTGCCCTTTCCGGGTTTGTCGACGCGTTCCGTGTTTGACGAGTTGGATGACTACGACATGGCGACCGACGCCGCAGGCCGCGTCCACCTCGTTCTTTCAGCGACGACTGCAGACCCGGACGATCGCAACAGCAAGCACTATGGGGTTTATCATCTCGAGTGGAACGGTGAGTCATGGTCGGCCGCGGATCCGATCATGCAGTACGCAGGAGACGTGCCCGAATGGCCGCGGATCGCCGTTGGACTGGGGAACCAATTCCACGTCGTGTGGTTCGTGCGTGATGCGCCGCACGTGATGGATTCCGAGCACGGCGCCTACTCGATCTGGTACAGTCGGGCTCAAGGTTCAGGGGCGACGACGCGCGCCGAGGCGGTTTCCTCGCGGCGATCGCTGTCGTGGATCTGGGGGGCTACGGCCGCGCTCCTGGTTGGTTTGCTCCTGGCTCCCGCGGCGTGGCGCAGTGCTCAGAGTTTCCTGCTGCGTGTCGCGGCTGTGATCTCCCTTGCGATGATCGTGTGGCTCCTTTTTGCGCGCCTCGGAGTCTACCCGCTGCCTTGGTTCGATGAAGGTGTGCACCTTCAACTTCCGAAGACGTTGGTGCAGACAGGAGTGTACGCCCTGCGCAGCAGCGACGGCTTTGAGTATGCGGCGCCGACCTTCGGAATCGGCCCGCCGCTGACGCTGCCGCTTGCCGCGGTCTTTGCGACCCAGGGGATCGGGTTGATTCAGGCGCGCTTGGTGATTGCGCTCTACGCGCTGTGCATGGTCGTCGCGTTCCTACGGTTGGCCGAATGGGTGAGCGGGCCGGCTGTAGCGTCGATTGCAACGCTGTTGCTCATCGGCTGCCCGGCTGCTGCTTTCCTCGAATACGGTCGCGAGGGCCTCGGCGAAGTGCCCGGAATGTTTTTCGTCGTTACCGGGTTGATGGTTTGGCTGCGGTCGATGGACGCACCCGCACTCCGAAGTTTCATTGCCGCTGGGGTTCTATTTGGCTTCGCGGCGCTGGCTAAGCCGCAGTTCATCATCTTCCTTGCAGCCGGTGTCGGCGCTGCGTGGGCGGCGAACGTCCTGTACTACCGCCACGCCCCACATCGAGCCTTTGTCGTGGTTCTGCTCACGATGGGCGCTTTGTTTGCCGGCTGGGAAATATTTGTGCTGGCGTTCGCCGGGCCTGCCGGGTTTGGCGAAAACCTCGCATTGCTCCTGCAGTCGAGCGGCAGTGCGGCGCTTTCGTCGTCACGCTGGATGGCACGCGTCAGCTTGCGCAAGCTCGTCGGCTGGCCGGTTTATGGGTACACCTTGTTTCCGGCTCTGCTGTACGGCGTTCGTTTGGCACGCCGTGATCGGCCGCGGGCGCAAGCTTGGGGAACCATCCTGATCTTGGTGGTGATCAATGCCGGTTGGTACATCTTCGCCTCCATCGGCTGGTTGCGTTACGCCTTCCCGGCCCTCAGCCTGGCGTCATTGTTCGTAGCGCGCATGCTGGTCGACGTCTTTGAGGCAACGGCGGGATGGCGGCAGACGCGGCGTCGGGCCGCTCGTTTTCTTCTCGCCGCGTGGGTCGCGGGTATGTCTCTGCCACAGCTGTGGGAAGTGAGCCGGCTGATTGCGTCGTCCTACGAGCCTGGCGCATTGATCATGGCGAGGTATCTCGAAAAAGAGATTCCCAAGACTTCGGTGATCGAGACTTGGGAGCCGGAGATCGTGTTCTTGACGGACCATGCGTACCACTTCCCGTCCGAATCGCTTCTCCATCGGGCCGTCGTGTACGTTGCATTACAGGGACCATCGCCCAGTCAGTTCTACGATTTCCTGCAACCAAGCCCGCCCGACTACGTCCTCAGCGGGCCGTTCGATCGGTTGGTCCACCTGTACTCACCAGACATCCTGGCACGATCCTACCGACGTGTGGCGAGTGTTGGTGGCTACGACCTGTTCCAGAAGACGATGCAAGAAACCACCCCGCCACGATGAGCACGGACAAGCTTAAGACCAGATCCAGCTCAACGTCTGTCGCCCGATATCTACCGCGCTCTTGAAACCATCCCAGCTGTTCATGCTCTTGAGGAAGAACCAGATCGGACCGGGGCGCAGGGCCCACTCGCGAAAGGCGCGCTTCTGCCAGTAGAGCAAGTCCTCGGCACGCAGGCCTGGGTAGTCGAGCACGGTTGCCTGATCCATGTCGACTTCTTCCCAGGTGGTGCCGGGACGGAACCATCCGTTTTCGACCACCTCGAAGAAAAACGGCGTGCCGGGGTAGGGCGCGGCGACGTGGAACAAGGCGATGTCGAGAGGTAATGCCTTGGCGCAATCGATGGTTTGGCGGATTGTCTCGACGGTTTCGCCCGGCAAGCCGATGATGAAGTAGCCCCAATTCTTGATGCCGGCCCGCCGCGCCCACTGTAGGGCGCGATGAGCTTGCTCCATCTTACATCCCTTGTGTGCCTTTTTGAGGATCAGCTCGTTGCCGCTCTCGATGCCCCAGGCCATCAACGTGCAGCCTGCCTTCCCCATGAGCTGCAGCATTTCCTCGTCGACGTAGTCGACGCGACTGTTGGCGGTCCAAGTGACGCGCGGCCCGTCGGCGATCATCCGCTTGCACATTTCGACGACCTGGTCGCGGTTGACGGTGAACAGGTCGGCGTACATGTGCACGTGACGGATACCGAGACGGTAGAGCAAATGCATTTCCTCGACGAGCTTTTCGGGGGAACGC
This sequence comes from Deltaproteobacteria bacterium, assembly GCA_016200585.1. Lineage (GTDB taxonomy): Bacteria > Desulfobacterota > Binatia > HRBIN30 > HRBIN30 > JACQEN01. The sequence continues at coordinate 2,776 of JACQEN010000170.1, read as the reverse complement.
AAGCGTACCGAGTATTGGTAGGTCACGTGCTTGATGCAGTACGTGCACCCGGCCGGGCAGCCGCGGCTGGTAACGATGAAGCTGTACGAGCCTTTGATCATCGGCATGCGGTAGTGCTGCAGCGGCAGCAAGTCATGCAAAGGCATCGGCAGATCGTCGAGGCTACGAAAGAACGGCCGATCGCCATTCACGACGATTTCGCCGGCACGGCGCCAACTGATACCGCGCACTGCGGCCAGCGACTGATCGCTTACCGTCCAGGCCGGCTGCCACGCCGGGTCCTCACTCCACATCTTCCAGATCGTCTCATGGCCCGCCGGCGGCGCCGTTGTTTGTGCGTCTCGCAGGCGCGCTCCATCGAGCACTTGCCAGCGACCGCGTTGGACCTCGAGCGTGTCCACCAGCTCGCGCAGTGTCAGCTCCGGCTCGCCGCGCAGCACGAAGTCGAGCGCCGGAAAGGCACGCAGAGTCTCGCGCGCCATCGGTGTCACATGGGTTCCAAATGCCATCGTTTGCGCGCCCAGGCTTTTCGCCAGGAAGACGCCGCGCATGTCGTTACTCAGTGTGGGAGCCGTCACTTGCGTCAGATAGTAGCGACACGGGCGTTGGTGTAGCCGGCTTTCGAATTGCGCCCATGTCATGCGCTCGGCAATCGCGTCGATGATTTCAAGCGAGTAGTCGGGAGCCAGCAATGCGGCCATCTGTGCCAAGCTCACTTGCGGCCAGATCATGTTCTCGCGGCTGCGGCGCCCGACCCGATGCTGTGAACGGATCCAGATGCCGCCATCGGGGGAAGGAGGATTGACCAACAGGACGTCGACGACGCCCACCTGCTGGCGGCCGACGGTATGGGTATGGACGATGGCGTCGGCATCGGGGAATCGGGCCTCGGGCAATGTGACCACACGTCGCGTGCCGAGGTTGGCTCGGAGGTCGTCGTTCACCGCTGCTCCGTTCCGCTGCTCATCGTCGATTCCATCGCCTTGGTGTCGCAACGGGGATCATCGTCTCGGATGGTTCGGTGCTTTTGCGAAGTAGACGCGACGCTGGTCGACTGTAGTACCTTGATCGGATTCGTCGGTGCGGCGCAAGATCCGTGCTGGGACGCCGCCGACGACCGTGTGTGGCGGGACATCATGGGTGACCACCGCTCCCGCGGCGATGACAGCCCCGCGACCGATGTGGACCGCATCGGTGATGATGGCTCCGGTGCCAATCCAGACGTCGTCTTCGATGACGATCCCTTCTGCCGTGATGCCCTGCGTCACGAACGGTTGCTCGGCGTCGTCGAAGACATGATTGACCGCGACGATCTGGCTGTGCGGGGAAGTATAGACGCGATCACCGATGCTGACGCCGCCCTGGCCGCGGATCACGCAGTACTCGCCGATAAGCGAGTCGGTGCCGATACGGATGAAGGCGTGCGGCAGGTTGCGGAAATTGTAGACGTGCAAGATGGCACCATGCATCACCAGGGTTCGTGCGCCGATCGTCACACCGTCCGGGCAGGCGTGGATGTAGACCCCCTCATCGAGGTAGCTGCCGTGGCCGAGCGTGATCCGACTCGCAAAGCGCAGGCGCACGTGCGGCTCGATTGCGGCAGTTCCCTCCATGCGTAGCATCAGCCGATAGAGGATGGATCGTAGCCCCATACCGGCAACGGTCGGGATCCAGCCGGATAGGAGCTGGAGCGTTTGTTCGAGCAGGTAGCGCGCCGGCGATTCAGCCTGGCGCGTGACGTAGAGCGCTAGTTGCGAGGCGTCGCCCGCTCTCATTCACCTTCCACAAAATAGTAACTGACGAGGTGCTGGATGAGAAAGTGCGCTTCTTCGATGTGGCCCATGTGTTCCGAGTCGACGATGATCGGTTGACTGGCGAGCGTGCTGAGTCGGCCGCCCGGCCTTCCGGTGATCCCGACCGTCCGCAGGTTTTGCTCGTTCGCCCATTCGATGGCACGCACGACATTCGGCGAGTTGCCGCTGGCACTGAAGGCGACGAGTACGTCGCCGGGCTGCGCGAAGTTCTTGAGTTGTTCGACGAATACCTGTGAGTAGTCGGTGTCGTTGGCGAGCGAGGTGATCCAGGCAATATTGTCGGTGAGCGAGATGACGCGAAACTTGTGATCGCGTCCGAAGGAACCGTCTTTTCCGAGGCCGGAAGCAAAGTGCGATGCGGTTGCAGCACTACCGCCGTTGCCGCAGGTGAAGACGTGTCGGCGATCGCGTCGCGCGGTTGCGAGGATCTCAATCAGGGCGGCTACCTGATCTTCGGCGATGCGTTCGAAAACCCCGAGGCTGCGCTGCCGATAGGCTCGGACGTACTCCGTCGGATCGACTCTGTGTCCGTTGATCTTCATTCGTCAAAAGCCGGCGCGGTTATACCACAGCTGGGCATGACGCCAAGTCGGGGAACCGACGCTGCTCGACCGCGAGACGATGCACAAGGAAGCACGAGCACGAAAAATCGCGTTTGCCCCTGGTGTTTGGTGTTCCATGAGACTATGGTGCCCGACGAAATCAATTGACCGCCAACATCGGCGGTCTGGAACGCGCAACAGGATCTCCCACAGAAGATCGCGTTCTCTTCCCTTAACCCTCGTGCTTGCCGCTGTTGAGCAGGTTTGAATTTCCGCCGTTCGCAACACCTGCGTCCACGGCAAGAAAGCGATTGTTTTTTTCATGACGTCATCATCTCTTCATCCCACCGGTCCTCGCGCTACGGCTCGCGAGTTCGGCCCGTTTCCACTTGCCGCGTCGATTTTGCGTGGCATTGCTGC
>JACQEN010000174.1 GCA_016200585.1 Deltaproteobacteria bacterium | reverse complement strand
CGTCCAATCGGCAGGACACTGGAAGGTCGACCCCGACGACTAGAGTGGACGTTGCGTCGGCAGCCAGCTCTGCCGAGAATGAACGAACGTTGTTACGAGCCAGTACAGCCGGGCGCCCCGAGCGCCTCCGTCAGGCTCACTCCATCTCGAAGCGGTTCGAACCATCCTTCGAAACGACGCGGCCGGTCCTGCCGATCGCTTCATGACCTTCGAGGCCTTCGAGCACATCGCGATCGCCGGCGGTGTTCGCCAGGAAGCGGCGGCCGTCGTCGAGTCGACCGACGATGATGCCGCGCATCGGAGCACCTTCGCGGTCGTGCAGAACGGTGTACGTTTCGACCGTGCCTCGACCGTTTGCTTCTTCGACCACGGCGGCCCGCGGCCCCTGATCGATCGTCGCCTGGTCAAGCCCGGGATCGCGGCGCGAGAACGGCGCCTGCGGAGGTTCCGTGCCGTAGATGCCGACGCTGTGCTTGGTGACGTACCAGCCCAGCCCCGTGACCAGTCCCTTCGACCCTGGCTGCTCTCGCAAACGTCGCATCATCGTGGCGATCGCATGCATGACGTAGTTATTCCCCGGGCCGCCGTGATACGGCAGGCCGCCGGTGACCGTGAGCGGCCGCGGATCGTCGAGCGCGATTTCCAACATGTCGCGAGCAATCTGCACGGCGGACGGAAAGCAGCTGTAAAGATCGAGATGGTCGATGTCGCGGATCGCAAGATCCGCTTGCTCGAGCGCGCGCCGACCTGCGGCACGAATCGCCGGCGAGCTGTAGAAGTGCGCACGTTCGGAGACGTACCAGATGTCGTGCACATCGCCGCAGCCGAGAAGATAAACCCATTTCGACGGCGGGATTCCCATTTCCTTTGCGGCGCCAACCGACGTCATCAGCACTGCCGCCGACTGGTCGACGTCGAGGATGGCGTTCATGTACTTCGGATACGGAAAGCCGATCATGCGGTTTTGCGGCGTGACGGTGGTGATTTCGGCGGCGCTACGTTCTTCGCGGAACCAAGCATACGGATTCTCGGCTGCCACCTTTGAGAAACCGTGGCACAACTCGCCCAGACGACGCCGGTGCTCGGCAAGGCTGAGGCCGTAGTGCGCGCGCAGGGCATTCTCGAACAGCGGATAGATTGTCGTTGGAACCGTCAGCCCATGTGCCATCTCGTAGTCGTTCGTACCGGGCTGATCGCTACCGATGACCGTCGCTTCGATTTGATCTGCCGGCTCCCCCGTCGTCCACTGCAACGCCGCATGGGCGCGCCGGGCGCGAGCCAGGGTGTAGACGCTCTCGGCACCGGCAAGGAGCGCGAAGCGGACGCGACCGGCAGCAATCTGCTCTGCAGTCTCGTTGACCAGCCATTGCGGTGTATTGCCTCCGACCGTCGTGTAAATGAGGCGCCGCGGCCGAGCCCCAAGCCGTTGCGCCAGGTGCCCGGGTGCATTGGAATGCGACCAGGCGAGAATATTGGCGACCGCGACGTGGTCGAGCTGAGCCAGCGTACGGCCGGGGAGCCCAGCGTCTCGCGCCCCTTCCAGAGCTGCGGTTTCCATCATCGCCAGCGGCTCTTTGGCAGCCGAAGGTTCAACGTCGCGCTGAGTCAGCTGGCCAGCGCCCACAAGAATCGGTGTCCGTTCGTCGAGCATGCGACGGTTCTACCGTCACGCCATCGTCAAATCGAGATGGCCCGGCCGGAACGGGTTCCTGTGCAGACTGGCTTCTATTCACCCAGGCTGATTGGGATATCGAGCTTGAATTTCGAACCTAGCCCGGGGGAGCTTTCGACAGCGACCTCGCCGCCAAGCAGTTGCGCGTAGCGGCGTACCAGATAGAGGCCCAAACCAACTCCTGAACGTGAGCGATCACGCGCCCCTTCGACCTGACGAAACATCTCGAAGATCACCTTTTGTTCTTGCGGGGGTATACCGATGCCGGTGTCGCTCACGGCAAGTTGAACGCGCTGCTCACTCGATCCCGGCGAAACCGACACCGACACCGATCCCTCTGCCGTGAACTTCAATGCGTTCTCGAGCAAATTGCGCAGAATGACTTTCAGCTTGCCGCGATCGGTGCGCACCACGATTGGGCGCTGCAAGACCGGCCAAATCACCGGCACAACCTCTTTGGACGGCCGTGCCGTCAACTCCATGCGCAATTCGGTGAAAAGATCGTTCAGCGCAAAGGACGACACCTCGACAGCGACGCGACCGGACTCCAGCCGGTTAACGTCGAGCGTCGTATTGATGAGATCGAGCAAGCTGCGGCCGTTGATCAACATGCGGTCGAGCACCTGATCCTGCTGCGGCTGCAGGGGGCCCATCACCCCTTCGCGCATCAGATCGGCGTAACCGATGATCGCCGCCAGCGGAGTTCGCAACTCGTGCGACATGGTCCCGAGGAACTCCGACTTCATGTCGTTGGCACGCCGCAAATCCTCCACCAGGCGAGCGTTATCGAGGGCAACGGCCGCTTGCGCGGCGATTCCTTCGATGATCCGACGTTCCCGCGCCGGGAAAGCACCGCGACGTTTGCGATAGCCGGCAGCCAGGGTCCCGATCATCGCTCCGCCCCGACTGATCGGCTGCGTCAGCATGCTGCTGCCCCCCCAGCGTTCGAACAACATGGCCGCGTGCGCTGGAGGTTCCGGATACTCGACGGGTTGATCGGCACGCAGTTCTTGAGTCTCCGGAAAGTCCTTGAGGTGAAATTCCACCAGCTGCATTTCCTCGCTGGCTTCCGGAGTGAATCCTTCGGTTGCGACGACTCGAAATAGCTTGCGCTCGTCCTCCCATAGGCTGACGAAGGTCCAGTCGCACCCCAGAACGCTGCGGGCACTACCGGCGATTTGCGACACGACCTCCGCTTCTTTCAGAGACTCGCGGATGGCGCGCGCAACGTGCAGCAACGCGGCGGACACCTGACCTTCTTCTTCCTCCCGGTCGCGCGCCAGCGCCGACTCGATGGCGACTGCCGTCTGGGCCGCAAAGATCAAGGCTCGATCGCACACCTCGCCGACGAAGTATTGCGGGTCGTGGCAGTGAATGAAGGCCAATAGCCCGAGCGTAGCGCCGCTGCTGCGCAGGGGAACCGCCAGCAGCGATCGTATGTCGATCCCACGCGCCAGCTCCAAACCGGGATAGATCGAAGGAAAATCGTTGGCGACGAGCGGATCCGATCGTCGAAAAATCTTACCGACAAACGAGTCGTTGAGGCTGCGCCGCAGGCCCTTGAAGCGCTCCGCCCCCGCGCCCGCACTTGCAGCACCGACGACTTCATCTGCACTCGGAAGGAACAAATAGACGCCGTCCACTTCGAGAACACGCAACGCTTCGTCGCAGATCACTTTGCTAGCGGCATCCAGGCCCTGCGCCGTCAACAGCGCGCGCAATACCTCCGCCAAACTCGCTTGGAAGGCCGCGGCGTGCCGGCTTTCGGTAACGTCGCGGCCGATGGTCTGCAGCAACGGCTCGCCGCTGCGGTTGCGCAAGACGTTACTGCGCAACTCGACAATCCGCCGCCGCCCGTCGCGCAGCACGGCATGGCGTTCATAAACTTCCGGAATCGGCAGACCATCAAGGGCGCGCTGCGTCAGGATCATAGCCGCTTCGTATTCTTCCGGCGCCAGAACTTCCTTGAGATCGACGCCGCGCTTGACCTCTTCGGCCGAATAGCCGCCGAATTCACGTGCGGCGCGATTGGCCATGACGATGCAACCGCCGCGGTCGTTGAGGATCACGATGTCGTTGGCGTTCTCGAACAGATCTCGGAAATCGAAATCCTCGCTGCGACGCCCTTTGGTACGACTGGATGCCCCCGTTCGCGGCCGCGGTTGGCGCAAACGCTCAGCTTGTTTCGCCATGGTGACCGGATCAACCCCCGAATGTGTCGTTATCAGAGAGGTAGGGGGCGCAGCAACGTCAATCGCCCGAGTGGCGGTGTCTTAGTCTGATCACAGAGCGGATGGGCTGACGATTTCAAGACCGCTCCCCTTGCTCCCCTCTCCGGCGGGGAGTGTCGACAAATGCCTTGCGGCGCTTCGAGACGGCCCCAGAACCCTTCGAGACGCTTCGCTCCTCAGGAGAGGCCTCCTCAGCGCGAACGCGCGAACGGAAGATACTCTTATGAAATCAAACCAAGATCCGTTCGCTCTGAGGAGCCGCCTTCCTTCGGCGGCGTCTCGAAGGGCTTGCTCGCGAGAAAATCGACAGTCTCGTCGGGAAGGGGGGAGCGGCGATTCGCTCTTGAGTGAGATCAATAGATGATGACGCTGCGCGCTACCTCACCTGTCTGCATGGCTTCGAACGCCTCGTTCACTTGATCGAGCTTGATTCGGCGCGAGATCAGCTCGTCGAGCTTCAGCTTCTTCTGCATGTAGAGCTCAATGAGCTTCGGCATGTCGCGTCGCATGCTTCCCGATCCATACAGCGAGCCGATGACCGACTTCTCTTCGAGCGGCAGTGCGGCACCCGGAATACTGACGAACTGATCGAACCCCGGCACGCCGACGACAACCGCCTTGCCGCCACGCTTCACCGAGAGGAAGGCTTGCGTGATGATCTCCGGCACGCCGATGACTTCGAAGGCGTAATCCACACCGACGCCATCCGTCAGGCCGCGGATGGCATCGGGAACATCACTGACTTGCTTGCCGTTGACGACATCGGTGGCCCCGAAGTCTTTGGCCCATTTTAGTTTCTGGTCGACCAGGTCGACGGCGATGATGCGCGAAGCGCCGCACAACGCGGCTCCCTGAATGACGTTGAGCCCGACTCCACCGCAGCCGAAAACCGCCACCGTCTGCCCGGGCCGAACTTTCGCCGTATTGATCGCGGCCCCAACGCCGGTCATCACGCCGCAACCGACCAGGCACGCTTTGTCGAGCGGAACCTCGTCGGGAATCTTGATGCAAGCCGAAGCGCGCACGACGGTACGCTCGGCAAACGAAGCCACGCCGGCCATACGGGCGATGCCGACACCGTCCTTTTCGAAGACCTGTTCCTCACCGGCCATCATCGCCTTGATGGCGCTGTCGCAGAGATGCTCCTGCCCGAGAACGCAATAGTGACACTTGCCGCAGGTCTGAACCCAGGCAAGCACGACATGGTCGCCCGGCTTCAGATCACTCACTCCCTTGCCAACCTCTTCGACGATACCGGCGCCTTCGTGACCCAGAATCACCGGCGGCGGAATCGGCAGTTTCGCTTGTTGTACCGACAAATCCGAATGGCAGACACCGCTGGCCGCCATCTTGACGACCACCTCGTCGGCACGCGGCGCCTTCAGCTGTACCGACTCAACCTTCAGGGGCTCAAAAAAATTGTAGAGAACTGCGCCTTTGACCATGTTGTGCTTCCTCCGATTGCAGATAGTCCCAAACTGGGGTGTGCCTTTTCGTATGCTGAACTCAGCGGTGAATCAATGAAGGGGGCGGGTTGGTGCTGGCCGGGACAGAGATGGAACCGACATCCAAGCTCGAAGGCGCTGCTTCGCCGACCCATCACCCCAGCTGAGCCAAGAGGCGGCGCAACCGCGGAGCGCCTTGCAGCGCCTTGCGCAGAGCTCGCAGGTCGGCTGCGTCGATGATCAGCGGCGAGCGTTGAAAGCGACCGCGATGATCGTAGTGGCAGAAGCGCACTGCGTAGCTTCCTTTGGCCTCTCCGGCGGTAAACTTCAGAAGCTGGACCGTCGGCTGATGATAGGGGCTGGCAAAGCTGGCTTCCTCTTCGACGACCCCGCTCCCCCAGTGCAGCGAAAACGTCTTCGGTGTCGGCACACCGCCCGGTTTGGCCTTCTTTGCCATCAACGTCTCCTTCGCAGGGCTCGGTTCGTGGGCCACGCGTATGGCAGACGAGGCAGCCTGTCAATCAGCGACGCCGCAGAATCGGGATTCGCCCGATTCCATGTTCACAGACTCCGGCCTCACCCGACAACATGGTGGAGGAGACTCAACAAGATCCCGATGATGCCGCCGACCAGTGCGCCGTTCAGACGAATGAACTGCAAGTCGTTGCCGACGCGATCTTCAATCTGTGCCACCAACGCCGAGGTCTCGAGTGCCTCGAGATTTTCGCGCACGGTCAGGCCGATTTGATCATGGTGTCGGCGCAACAGCTCCGACGCCGTGCTGCGGATCCATTCATCCAGACGTTGACGACGAGCCCCGTCGTCGAGCAGATTGAGGATGCCACGGCGCAACTGGTCGTCAATCAGCCGCGACAGCGTAGCGGCTTCGTCGGTCGACGAGCGCCGCGCGCAGCTGATCCACCTGGCGCAGGGCTTCGGCATCGCCACCGGCCAGACGCTCGCCGAATCCCCGCACCAGCCCGAAAACATACTGTCGCAAGGCATGGTCGACTTGCGTCGAAGCTGCCGAGAGCTCGGCGCCGGCGTAGTCACACGCGGCCTCGACGATCTTGCGTTGAATCATCTTGCGCCGCAGGATCAACGGCACCAGACGCTTGCCGTCAGTCTGTAGCTGCCGAGCCGCACGGTCGAGCCACGCCTGCAGGGTGATTGCGGTGCGCGGCTGGCGCGCCAGATTGGCAAGCGACAACGCCGCACTTTGAAACGCCGCAGCGCTGGCGTCACTGTCGGCAATCCGCAAGAGCAGGCGTCCGGCCGAAGCATCGAGCGGCATTTCGCGCAACTGGCGCTCGACGGCGTGCTCGACGAATTCGACGACCGCCGGATCCGGCAGCAAACGCGCCACGGCCCGCAGCAGATCGCGCAGCGGACCGCCGAGTCGCGATACGTGCTCCGGCGCCCGCAGCCAATCGATCAGTATGTCGCTGAACGACAGGCGCTGCAGGCGCGCGGCGATGACACTCGGCGACAGCCATTCGTCTTGCACCATCGACACGATGCCTTCGACGATCTTGGCGCGGCGCATCGGAATGATCGCTGTGTGCGGAATCGGCAGGCCCAGGGGATGGCGAAACAACGCCGTGACCGCGAACCAGTCGGCCAACCCACCGACCATGGCTGCGTCGAAGCCGGCGATCGCCAAATCGAGCCAGGCGAGGTGGCCGAATGCCGCAACGCTGCGCGCGACACGGCACCCGACCGCGCCCGTCACCGCCACCAGCAGTGAAATCGTCCCGATGTGGTTGCGCCGTGGCGCCGTGTTTTCTTTGCGCTCCGCAGTCATTGCGGCTCGCGAGGACTCCAGCGTCCTGGATTACGGAAGATAGCGCGCCTTCGCCTGCGACAAGACGACGTTGCCCTTCTGCGTCTCGCACTGCACGATCGCTTCGCCATCGGCGACCTTCCACATCTTGGTCACGATGGTGTCGCCGAAGTAGACCTGGTCGGCAAAGCGCGCTTCGAAGTGCCGGAAGCGTGTTACATCGCCAACGCACAGGCCTTTGATGATGGCGCGGCCGGCGAAGCCGTAGGTGCAAAGTCCGTGAACGAACGGCTTCTCGAAGCCGGCCATCCTGGCGAAGTCGGGATCGATGTGAATCGGGTTTGGATCACCCGAAAGGCGATAGATCGCTCCCTGCTCCGGCCGCGTCACGTCTTCGATGACGACATCCGGCTTGCGCTCCGGCGGCTTGTTCAGGTCGGCCGTTGATGGACCACGTTCACCGCCGAAGCCTCCGGCGCCGCGAATGAAGAGCGTGGCTTTGGCAGTGAGCAACAAGCCCTTGTCGTCCTCGACGATGCCTTCGCAGCCGATGACCGCGGCCTTGCCCTTGTCCCACACTTCGGCAACACGGCCGGTAATCTTGACCTTGTCTTCCGGAGGAATCTCGCGGTGCAGCGTGATCGACTGCTCTCCGTGCAAGAGCATGGCGAGGTTGATGTCGACGTTGGAGATCAGCCCACCCATGGAAAACATGCCGGGGATCACCGCATACGTCGGCAAAACCTTCGGCCCTTTGCCTTCGAAAACGAACTCGAGCTCACCCTCGGGCTTGGCGCCGACGCCGACGGCGTAGAGCATCACGTCCTTGGCACTCCAGCTGAACGACACCGGCTCAAAGGTCAGCCCGACGAGATCCTTGGAAATGGCTTTCGACATGGGGCAGGTTCTTGGCGATGTGCGGTAGAGAGTCAACCCCTGTCGAACCGGCTTGCCCCGTCCGACTCAACGTGCAATTTGTTCCACACAGTACAAATCACGAGGAGGGCCTTCCCATGGCTGATCAACCCGAGGTTCCGAGCGACGTCACAGCGGCGCAGTTTTTCGAAGTCATGCTGCCCATGGGCTTTGAGGCCAACGCGGCGGCCAACCCCGGCCAGACACCGCGCGAGCTGACGATGCAGTACGTCGTCACCGGCGACGGCGGCGGCGATTGGACGCTGTCGATCAAAGACGGCAAGCTCACCGCGGCCAAGGGCCGCGTCGAAGCGGCGAACGTGACCTTCACCGTTTCCGTCGACGACTGGCGCGACGCCGTGCTCGGCCAGAACGGCGCCAGCCTCGCCTTGATCTTGCCGCAACCGCGCCCGGGCCGTCCCGACAACAGTGGGCGCCTGAAAGAAGTCAAAGGCACGATGGCGCTGGAGTTATCGCGCGAAGCGCAGGACCCCTACAAAGTCGAGATGTGCTTCAACAACGCCGCCGCACCACGCACGCTGTTGAGAATGAAGCTCGCCGAGTGGACCGACATGCAAACCGGCAAGCTCAACGGCCAGGAAGCGTTCATGCAAGGCCGCATCAAGGTCGAAGGCGACATGGGCTTCCTGATGCAGATCGCCATGATGGCGATGTGACTCCGGATTTGAATTCGGCTCCCTCAAGTCGGTGTAGGACTTGGCGATGGCGTCGGCGTTACGGTCGGCGTACAGGTCGTCTGCGGAGGCGGCAGCAGCAGGTCGAATGTCGCTTGGTTGTTGTCGCGCCGGCTCTCGGGGACTGCGCCCGTTACGTCGACAACCACCTCGAGGCTTGCGGGCGCCAGCGCTACGATCGTCGGCGCGCAAATCTCCTGGCCCGCCGACACGCCGGCGATCTCGACGGTTTCCTGGCCAATCCCCACACCGAAGGCTCCGGCCGATGCCGCGCCGATATTCAGCACGCAAACCTCGACATACGGCGGCAACACCAGCGGCGCGCAGCCAGGAGGCACGACGACCCGCAGGGCGCTGGGGATCAGATCGGGCGCCGGCGGGCGGGGCGAGCACATCGTCAGCGCGTTGTTTACCGCGTCGATGACCTCATCCACCGTCAGCTGCCCGTCGCCATTTCCGTCGGCAGCCCGACAAGCATCGATCGTTGCTGAATCGAGAACGATGTTGACTGCCGCGATCAGCTCGTCGATCGTCACCTCCCCGTCGTAATCACAGTCTCCCACACACGAACGCGGCGTCGCGGTGAAACGCACGGTCGGAGTTGCCGTCGGTGTGAGCGAAGGGGTGGCGCTGCGAGTTGGCGTTCTGGTCGGCGTGGGCGTGACAGTGCGGGTGAAGGTTGGCGTCATCATCCGAGTCGCCAGCAGTCGCTGCACCTCTGCGTCCCCATTCGCCACAGACCGCGCCAGCGTTACGGCGTCATCCACGCTCAAGCCATGGAAGTCGGTGGCAGCATTGGCGCTTCGCACCGCGGCAAGAATGTCTCGGACACCGCTCGTGTCGTAGAACTGCAGACCGTGCTCGTCGATCAGACGCACTGCCGCTTCCGATATCGGGTCAATGGTCACGCTGTTCCCGAAGAAGAAGGACGTGGCGATGGTACGCAAAGGGACGTCCGAGACGACGGCTTCGGACAAGATAAACTGCGTTGGCACCCCGGTGACGATGCTCATCTGAAACTGTCCGTTGGGATTGGTCACCGCAAACCCCGGCAGAGACGACGAACCGCCACGCAGGCAAGTTGCCGTATCCGGGCATCCGAACGCCGCGACGTCGATGCCGGCAGCCGGTACCAAGCTTTGCGTGCTCCCGGGACCCAGCACACTGCCTTGTAGGAAGATGGTCGTCGGCGTCGAAGTCGGCGTCGGCGTGGCGCCGACAAAGCGAGCCGGGAGGACGGTTAAACACGTAAGCGCAACGCCTATCGCCGTACCTCCTGCCGCTGAACGCGTCCTTGCGGTCCGGTGCGGCTTGGTTCCCCAAGATGCCATGGCCCCTCCTTGCGTTAGGTCCAGGAGAAGCGTGCGCCCTATGCCTCGCTGTGTCTAGTATCCTTATCCTCTACAACGCATTTCTGATTCAGAACACTAGCGGGTTGATCGCACGAGCTGGCCGGGAAGCGATCCCCGAGCATCGACTTCGTCGTGCCCATTGCGTCGGATGATTGTGCCGTTGACGATGACCGCGTCGATTCCTTGCGCATCGGCAACCAGTCGATCGGCACCGGCCGGCATGTCGTGAACTCGACGCAGCTTACTGGCACCGACCAGCTGTGGGTCGAAGATGACAACGTCCGCCGGGAAACCGACGGCCAGGCGACCGCGATCCCTAATGCCAACGACCTCCGCCGGTCGCGACGTCAGCAGGCGTACGCCCTCTTCCAACGAGAGCACCCCCTTCTCTCGAACCCAATGACCGAGCAGATGGGTCGAGAAACAGGCGTCGCACAATTGACTGGCGTGCGCTCCGGCGTCGGATAGCCCGAGCACTGTATGCTTGTCGCGCAGCAGCTCGGCGACCGCCTCTTCGTCGAAGTTGACCAACGCCATACGGAAGCGCGCCTTCAAGTCGGAGCTCAGCGCGAGATCGAGCAGGCAGTCCACCAGGTCGACGCCGCGCTCTTGCGCCAAGTCCGACACGCGACGTTCTTCAACCGCTGGATCGCCCGGCAAGCTCGACACCCAGATGCGGTCGCCGGGGCTGCCGAATGGTCCCGCCATAGGTGAGGCGAACGTATCCTTCAGCGCCTGACGGAACTGTGCGTCCTGATAGATCCGCAGCTTCCCGGCCCGGTCCGCCCGCGATACGGGATTGAACAACGGCAAGCTTTCGAACGGGAACGGCTCGGCAAAGTCGAACTCGAACATCAACGGCCGGCAACTGACTTGCGGCGTCACCGGATATCCTTGGCGCAACAATTCGATCTAGCGATCGAGCAACATCCGATGCGAACCGGGGCCCAGCATGCCCGCAAGCAACGCCGTCCACGTCAATGGGCGGCCGCTACTCTTCGTCAGCTCGGCAAATTGGTCGAAGAACAAACCCGGCCCGGCCGTAGCCTGCATGACACCACGACCGGTTGCCCCCAGCGCTTGGGCAAGCGCTTGGATCTCGTCGAGCTCGGCGGCACGGCTCGGCACCGGCTTGCCCGCATAGCCGACATGGGTCGGCGCTTTCGACGTGGCGAAACCAATGGCGCCGGCCTCTACGGCTTCGCGGACGATACGCTGCATCTTGACGATTTCATCCGCGGTTGCCGGGCGCTCGGTCGCCTCTTCTCCCATCACATAGAGGCGCACCGGAGTGTGTCCGACGAACGCTGCAACGTTGATCGCCATACCGCGCCGTTCGATCGCGTCGAGGTATTGCGGAAAGGTCTCGAACGGCCAGTCCATTCCCAAACCTTCGGCGAGGGCGTCGAAGCTCATCCCTTCGACCTTCTCGAGGGTCCTCAGGATCAGCTCGCGATGCGCTGGCCCCGTCGGTGCGACACCGAAACCGCAATTGCCCATGACGACCGTGGTCACGCCATGCCACGGCGAGATGCTGAGCATACGATCCCACAGGATCTGCGCATCGTAGTGCGTGTGGATGTCGACAAAACCCGGCGCAACGACATGGCCTTGCGCATCCAACGTTGCGGCAGCCGGTGCATCGAGTCGCCCCAGAGCCGCGATCCGACCGCCTCTAATGCCGACGCTACCCGCGTATCGTTGTGCGCCCGTGCCGTCGATGATCGATCCGTTTTCGATGACGAGGTCGAAGTGCATTCATACTCCCCTCTTGGGCTACTACCACAGTCCATTGAGAGTTGAGAACGTTCCCGACCGCTACGGTCGCGATCCGCGACCTCAAGTCGATGGGCTTGGGCCGATTCGTGAACGCTCCGAGCGCGCGCATTGCGCCGCCGGTGCAGCCCGTGGTAGCGCCATCGCATGCGCGCCGAACCCCATGTTGCCGATCAGGCATACTTACGCGGCGCGCAGTACAAAGACTCCGCCAACCTGCGCGCCCGGATCGAGCTGCATCGGCGCTTCAGCACGAATCCCCATGGCTGGGGACGTTGGGTCTTCGACCAATTGCTGGCTCTACCCAGCCTTGCGGCAGACCGTCCGCGCCGGATCCTCGAGCTGGGTGCCGGCGCCGGCACGCTCTGGAGCGTCAACGCCGGTCGTGTTCCATCGCACTGGCGCATCCTTTTGTCCGATTTCTCGAGCGGCATGCTCAGCGACGCGCGCCGGCCGCTGTTGCGCGGCGGCCGAGCGTTCGATTTTCTCCTGGTGGATGCCCAATCGATTCCGTTCGCCGATGACAGCTTCGACGCAGTAATCGCCAACCACATGCTCTACCACGTGCCCGACCGCCCGCGCGCTGTGCGTGAGATTCACCGCGTGCTGCGGCCGGACAGCACCTTGATGGCGGCAACCATCGGCAACCAACACCTGCGTGAAATCGATGAGTGGCTACGCGCGTTCGCGGTCGACGGCCGCTATTGGGGCGTCGCGTCGACACAAGCCTTCTCACTCGAGAATGGCGGTGAGCAATTGGCGGCGGTGTTCAACCGCGTGGAGGAGCGCCGTTACGACGACAGCCTGCGTGTCACCGAGGTCGAGCCAGTGATGGACTACATCACTTCGATGCGCGCCGGGTCGCAGCTCCCCGACGCCGACGCAGCCGCGTTGCGCGAACAGTTGCACGCCCAGTTGGCGGCGCAAGGTGCGTTGAACATCACGAAAGTGTCGGGTCTTTTCTTGGCGCAAGCGACAAAGCCGAAGCCAAGGCCCTCATCTGCGCGAAGGGATCGCCGATGACGCCGAGGATCAGGCCAGGCCGGAGAACAGCAGTCCAATCTGCATCGCGCCAACCCTCGGGACTCTACCTCAATGCATTCTCTGTGGTCCGACGGCGCCGGGCGGCATGTACACCGGCGAGCCTTGATGATGCACGAGCAGCCACCGTTCGTAATGACGTTGGAAAATGTTGGTCGCCTGTACGAGGCTGCGGTCGGCGCCGTCGGCAGTTCTGGTTTCAATCACCTCGGTGAGGACGACCCAAGCCAGGTCGCCGACGACGTCCACGAGCACGTTGACGAGCTCGAAATGCATTCCCCGCGTGTTCGCAAAGATCCGCTGCCAACTGTCCATCACTGGGCCGAAGCCGACCAGCAGGCTCCAACCCGGATGAACGCACTTCACCTGCGGCGCCTTCATCCAAACGGCTTCCATCTCCGACAGATCGAGGTTTTCGAAGGCCCGGTAGAATTCCGCGTTGGCGGCCAGCACGGCTTGGCGATCATCCATGCTGCGGCATGTACCACATTTTCAGCGGCCTCACCCCCTGCAGGCACTTGCGCCGACAATGTATCTCCTATTGAACAGACGCCACCACGCACGCCGCGCGTAGCGCGCACAACTCAGCGTAGCCCCCGAAGGAGATCCGAATGTCGGCTGAAATTCTGCGTTACGAACTGCGTGACGGCGTCGCCATCATCACGATGGACGACGGCAAAGCGAACGCCCTGTCGCCGTCGATGATCAATGCGCTTCAGGCCGCCCTTGACCGGGCGGAGGATGAGGCAAAGGCGGTGCTGCTCAGCGGCCGCGACAAGCGCTTGAGCGGCGGTTTCGACCTGAGCGTCATGATGCACAGCTTGGAATCGATGCGCTCGCTGGTGTTGTCCGGCGCCGAGCTGATGCTGCGTCTCTATCTCTTCCCACAGCCGGTTGTCGTCGCATGCAACGGACACGCGCTGGCGGCGGGGGCAATTCTGCTCCTGGTCGGTGATACGCGCATCGGCACGAGCGGTGACTTCAAGATCGGACTGAACGAGGTGTCGATCCAAATGACCCTGCCGGTTTTTGCCATGGAGCTGGCACGCGATCGTCTCTCCAAACGGCACTTCTCCGCAGCGACGACGCAGGCGAGGATTTACGACCCGTACAGCGCCAACGACGCGGGCTACCTCGATCAGGTGGTCCCTGCCGACCAACTGCTCGACACCGCCCTCGATCAAGCGCGCAGGCTGGCGGCCCTACCCAACCCGGCGTTTCGCAATACCAAGCAGCGCGAGCGCTCTGCGACCGTGGCGCGTATCCGCGAAACGCTGCAAGCCGATCTCGCGCAGCTCGCCAACCCGAAAACGATTTGAGATTCGGGATTGATGATTTACTTGCGTCGCGTGGCGGCTTTCGGCTTGGCTGGGCCCTTCACCTTCTGCTTCGGGGGCAGGGATGCAGCGTAGGCAAATCCGTTCGCCAGCCAACTGGCCAAACGCTTGGCGTCGGTCTTGATCGCCGGCGGCACGACGACGTACTCGCGCATCACACGCCCGGGCATCGGCTCGAACAGCGCGGCACCCTTCTCCTTGAGCAGCTTGGCGCGACCGGCTGCGTCGAGGCGCACGATCAGGTTGTCCTGATGCAGGCCGCAAAACATGTTACCGCCAACGAAGGCACACGGGTAGCCGAACATCTTGCGCCGTGCGACGCTCGGGTCGTTCGGAAGAGCCGCGTCGAACGCTTCGATCAATTGCGGCGGCGACTTCTGCCATTTCATACAGGCTCCTTCTCAACACGAAAGCGAAACGGACAGCCACCGGATGCCACCACAATCAGACCTCCGCCGACACAACCAGCCACCAGACGAAAATCGACGCAAACAATAGATCGCCGCTCGCAGCAAGGACGACTTTGCCGGCGAGGTCGCCGAGCAACCAGCAAGAGAATGCGACGAAAAAGAATCCCGCCTTACCGATAGCGCTCAACGTGACGACGGCGCGATCGATTCTCGGCTGGCGCGCCAACCAGGCGTAGGTCACGCCGAACATGACCACGATGAACGCCAGGAACGACGTATAGAGGCGTGGCGCAGGGGCCGGCATTCCCGCCAGCCGTCCCACCGAATCCGGAAAGGCAAAGAGCGCCGCTCCCCCCAGGTTGAGGAAGGCGGTCGTCCACAAGGCGCGACGCATGATTTGGTTTCGATCCATCGTCGGAGTAGACAACATACGACCGGTTGTAGACAACCGCGAAAAGCCGGAACGGACCCTCCTTCACGAGCAGCGATTCAAGCCGTGCTCCGCCGACGGGTTGGACGATCCGTTCGACTCATCCGATTGGGCGCGCTAGACGAGGGCATGGCGCCGGACGAGCCGCAGCGAATGCGCTGG
>JACQEN010000173.1 GCA_016200585.1 Deltaproteobacteria bacterium | reverse complement strand
CGTCGGTGTCTCCGTCGGCGTGTTCGTTTCCGTCGGGGTCGGCGTCAAAGTCTTTGTCGGTGTCTTGGTGTTGGTTGGTGTCGCCGTCATGATTTCGATGCGACAGCCGTGGTCGCAACCGTCGCCGTCAAGACGATTGCCGTCGTCACAGTCTTCGTGATCGAATTGCAGGATATTGTCACCGCAGGTGCTTGGACGGCACTGTAGACGCAAAGAATCGGTATCCTTCTGAGCAAACCCATCCGTCACTTGGATGCGGATCGAGCGTTTACCGATCCTCACCTTTCCAGAAGCGGTTACCTTCTGTGGGACCACGATCGGCAGCGGATTGCTGCATTGGTTCGGGGCAGCCAAGGTGACCCCCGGCGTTGGCGTCTTTTGGCGGATGATCGGCAGTCCCCATCCGCCCAAACCAGCCTGACTCTCTAGCGTAGCCAAATTCGTCACGTCGGTTGGATCAAGACTGGTCGCCTTAGGATTCTTGACCTCAAATGAGACGATACCCGTGTTGAAGCAGCCTATGGTACGCGGGTCGCTGTTGTTGAGGCACAGTCGCGGAATCATCGTACAACTGTGGTTGTTGATATTCGCATCCATGTCACAGAAGGTGTCCCCTTCGTAACAAATCGCGGTGGTCTTCGGGATGCCCTTGAGGTTGAGCTTCGGCACAGGCTTGAAATCCCACTCCAGGGCACAATCGATCGATTGTTTGCCGCCACCCGGAATGCACGGATTGCCGGGCGCTGCCGCTACACAGAGGCCGGTCGCCGTCGGGGTTGCCGGCAATGTCGGGGTCATCGTAAAGGTTTGAGTCGCCGTCCTTGTCGCCGTGGCGGTCCGGGTTGAGGTTAGCGACGGCGTGGGAGACAACGACGGCGAAGGAGAATTGGTGAAAGTCAGCGTCGCGGTATTGGTCGGTGTCTCTGTCGGAGTCACCGTACACGGTGCACCGGAACAGCCGTTGATTGCATCGCACGTCTGACAGGCATCACACGTCAACGGGTTGCTCCCCGTACACGTGCCGCCCTGACAGGTATCGGTTTGCGTGCAGACGCTTCCGTCATTGCAGGGCGTATTGTTCGGCTTGACGCCGTCGGCTGGACAGTTTGGGCCATTGCCGGGGCAGTTCTCGGCGAGGTCGCACTGTCCGGCCGCGGAACGACAAACCGTCGTATTCGCCAAGAAGCCATCCGCGGGACACGTGTTGCTCGAGCCGTCGCAAACCTCAGCGACGTCGCAGACGCCGGCCGTGCCGCGACACACCGTGCCGCTCGGCTTCTTGATATCGGTGGGACATGTGGGGCTGACGCCGTTGCAGATTTCCGCGGCGTCACAAGGTCCGGCTGCAGATCGGCAGACGGATCCGGACGAAGCCACGGCGTCGGCCGGACAAGTCGCGCTTGCACCGTCGCACGCCTCTACCAAGTCGCAGCCGCCGGCTGAACCACGGCAAGTCGTGCCTGCCGATTTGAACGTGCAGTTTGCGTTGCAGCAAGCACCGGCAGTGCCGTTCAATGCACCGAGATCGCAATCTTCGCCGCGACTCCCTTGAACAACGCCGTCACCGCAAAGAGACGTGAGCGTGACCGTAACAAAATGTCCGTCGTTAGCTTGAGTGCGGCTGCCGATCCCGGGATAAAGACCTGCGGTCTGCCCACCAAAGGTCAACGCATTGCCGACGCGAACCGCACATTCGTCACCGCCGCCCGCACCGTTGTCGCTGGCGCAGCTTTGGCTCCAGAAAAACCGCAATGTATGGGCGATCGCGAAACCGGAGCTGTACCCTTGAATCGTCGCCGTCGACGCCTGGCTGAATGGTACGTAGCCACCACTATTTCCCTGCAGGAATCATGGATCGGCAAGACTCAAATTGCCGCTCGAAACCGTGCCGCCGGTTTGGTTGCCCGTAACCGAGGTGATGTCGGCGTGAGCATCGATGGTACCGTCGTCAACCAGGGTAAACGCGCCAACCAAACTGGAGCTTACGGTGAGATCATAAGCACCCGGAGCCGTCGCAGTGAAGTTGATTGTGTAATCGGAATCCAGAACCTCAGTCGCAGAAGCGGTGGTTTCGGTGTCCGTTCCCACCACATCTGAATAGTGGACGGAGAAAGACATGGGCGGGGTCGTGGTCGAGGAGATCGTGTTCGAGCGTTGATAACTTATGCCACCGGATGAGGAGACTTCGTTGGCGCTGCTGCTGTTGGTGATGGTTCCGAGGCTGAGTGACTGCGCCCAGGTGGCCGGTGCCGAGAGCAATAACGATAGCCCAACAACCAGCCCGGTCATCCCTCTCATCGTCGTGCGTAAATGACTCACCGTCGGCGACCTCCCTTAAATCCTAGCGAGAACGACATGGATCCTGCGTCCGTAGCGACTCAAAAATGTGCATCTACAGACGCGAAACCACTTCGCTCAAGCTCACACGTGCCCCCCAAGGGTATATCGCGACTGTAGCACAGCCGGCGAAACCTTTGTCAACAAAAATTAGAGCCTGCGGCACCTACTGAGGCACCAACTTCCTCAAGGCACGATCCATCCCAGCCAAGATGCTCGACGGGTTGTGTTCGTCATAAAAGTATTTGTACTGATCCCGGCCCTCGCTGAGACTCTCGTCCAATACCCCACGAGGGCTCAAGAAATACGTCCGAGGTATATAGGCACCATCGGGTTTGAACTTATCGCTCAATTCGTGATTCTTCTCAGCGTCGGCCCTGACCATGACGAAGGATTTGCTCTTCTTCACCACCTCCGGATCGCTGAAGACCTTGGAATAGTTCGCGCAATGCGGGCACCAGCTGGTGAAGAAGATCAAACAGATCGGCCGATTCGAGCTCTCTGCCGCTTTCAAGCCATCTTCATATGCCACCCACTTGATGTTTGCGTCGTTCCAGTCCTCCGCCCCGGCGTAGGCCCTCGTCGCAACGCACGCCACCAACAATATACCGATTCCCACCAGTGCGGCTCGCCCCTGAACACCCTTCATCGGACCTCCAAATCCTCAAATCTTCCAGATAGCCGCCGATCCGGCTCAACGACCGACCGCGTCCTCCTGTATTGCCTGTGCCGTCGCGGCCTCGGGAACGATCTCGCTATGACAGGCATGTTTGCCTCGCACAATCGGTAGCCCTGCGGCTCTCTGGCGCAGGATCTCGCGTCCTTCGACACTCAGACCGGGGCTCGCCATTGCCCGGCGATGCGGTTGGGACTCCGGATCTTTGCCGCTCGCAAAGCTGACGATCTCCTTCGAGATGCGCATACTGCACCAGTCGTGACCGCACATGGCACAGAATTCCGTATCGACCTCCAGGTCCTCGTCATGGAGGGCCCGAGCCGTGTCGCCGTCGAAGGCCAACTCGAACTGCTTGGGCCAGTTGAGGGCGGCTCTGGCGCGGGACAAATCGTCATCCCACGCCCTGGCGGTCGCGATGCCGCGTGCGATGTCACCGGCATGCGCCGCGATCTTATACGCGATGCAGCCGTCTTTGACGTCCTGCGCCTTGGGCAATCCGACATGCTCTTTCGGTGTGACGTAACAGAGCATCGCGGCACCGGCGCGCGCCGCTTCGGTTGCGCCAATGGCGCTGGTGATGTGGTCGTAGCCAGGGAAGACGTCGGTGACCAGCGGCCCGAGTACGTAGAACGGCGCGTCGTCGCAGACCCGTTGCTGCAACTGCATGTTGAAGGCGATCTGATCGAGCGGCACGTGCCCGGGCCCTTCGACCATCGCCTGCACCCCGGCGCTGCGGGCACGCAGTACCAATTCTCCGAGCGTGCGCAACTCCGCCAGCTGCGCCGCATCCGATGCGTCGGCTGTGCAGCCAGGACGCAGCCCGTCGCCGAGCGAGTACGTCACGTCGTATTGGCGCATGATGGCACTGATCTCGTCGAACATCTCGTACAGCGGATTCTCCTTGCCGTGATGGATCATCCATTTCGCCAGCAGCGAACCGCCACGCGACACGATGCCGGTAACCCGGTTCTTGATCAGCGGCAAATGCTCTCTGAGAATCCCGGCGTGAATCGTGAAGTAGTCGACGCCCTGTTGAGCCTGGCGTTCGATCTCGCGCAGGATGACTTCGTAGCTGAGGTCCTCGATGCGGCGCCCGACAATCATGCTGTAGATCGGCACCGTACCGATGGGAATCGTGCTGTTGTCGATGATCGCTTGACGACACTCGTGCAGATTCCCGCCGGTGGACAAGTCCATGAGCGTATCGGCACCGTAGCGCTGGGCCCACTGAAGCTTTTCGACCTCAGCGGTTGTATCGCTACTCACCGGCGATGCCCCGATGTTGGCATTCACCTTCGTCGTAATCATTCGTCCGATCCCCATTGGGTCGAGACGCTTCGGCGCACGTTGTCCGCGCATGAACTGCGCGTCGGCAATCTCCCGCCGACGTTGCGAGACGGTTTGATTAACCCATAGGCGGTGGTCCGGCTTGGCCCCGGGATGGCCTTCACTTGACTGCGAATAGGACCGGGCCTCTTCGGTGAGCGGCGTTTGGCCCGCGCTTCCCGCCAGGTGTCGCTCGTTTGCCGGGATCACCAGACGGCCGCGCGCGACCTCGCTGCGGACGAACTCCGCTGTCGCGTTCTCGCGCCGAGCTACACGACGCATCTCATCGGTAATCACACCACGACTCGCAGATTCGAGTTGGGTCATATCAGATTCACTCCTTAGATCTTGTGGAACAGGACAAAGTGCTGCGTTCCGTTGAATGAAGTTTTACCTCGCGCTTCGAGAATCTACGCCCACCCTGGTGAGGGTGCAAGTTGGCCAAACCGCAGAACGCTCAGCGTTGCGGGGATCGGCGTCGCAATGCAAAACCAAAAGCAACGCCGGCAAGCAGAACCCACGCCGAGGCGCTAGCCGGAACGGTGGCACACCCACTCGAACCGCCGCCCGAGCCCGACGTGGCTACGCGTCGCGTACGGGTTGGAATCGGAGTCGGCGGCGGTAGCGGAGTCGGTGTGTCGGCACCAACGGTCGCCGTAGGAGTTGGTAGCGGCGCGTCGGCCTTGGTCGTGTTGCGCAACACGGTAATCGAATCGGCACCCGAGTTGGCGACGACGATTTCGGGAAGCCGATCACCATTGAGATCCACTACAGAAAGCGAGGCCGGAGCCGGGCCGACTTGAAAGCGGTGGCCATGATCAAACGGTCCCATTCCCGTGTCAAGATATACAATCGCCGCATCACCGGAAGCACTCAGCACCACGAGGTCCGGGATGCCATTGCCATTGAGATCGGCGCTGCCAAGACCTACAGCCTGGTCGGGCGCAGCAAAATCTTCCCCCTTCAAAAAGCTGCCGTCGCCAGCACCGTTGAAGATACGTATGCGCCCTCCGGCCACGCTCAACACAGCAACGTCCGTAATGCCGTCGATGTTAAAGTCGCTGAGCAACAGCTCGGCGGGATCATCGGGCAGACCCGTAGTCAGCGGGGTATCAAAGGTCCCGTCGCCAAAGCCGCGCAGCGTAAGGATCGCAGCGGGTGCCACCGTTGCCACCACGACGTCGGTGTCGGACTCGCGCAGCACCGCCCCCACGGCTACCGCAACCGGGACCCCGGGCAAATCGACATAGGTTGGCGCCGCAAAATTGGACCCGTGTGAATTGGCCTGCGCCATGAGTAGCGCCAAACGTTGCTCGTCTGGTTGTACCGCTACGACGTCGCTGTGATTATCATGGTTGAAGTCAGCCGTCGCAACCCGGCTGACGAACCCTCCGGTGGCGACGATCACCGGCGCGGCAAACCCGGTTGCCGATCCTTGTAGATAGGCAATGTTGCCGGAGCTCTGGCTGGCAACGATGGCATCCGGAAAGAAATCCCCGTTGACGTCGCCTTGCGACAGGCTTGAAGGATCGGCTAGCGCCGGGAAGCTGACGGCAGTTCGCAAGCTCGCCTTACCGTTGCCGCGCAACAGGGACACGCTACCGCTACCGCGGTTCAGCGCCAGCGCGTCGGTGAAGGAGTCGCGATCGAAATCCTCAGTCACTACGGCGACAGGCTGCAATTGGACCGCAAATGCAACCGCGCTCTGGAATGATCCATTACCGTTGCCACGCAGTACCGACACGGTTCCGTCTCCGTGATTGGCGACGGCCACGTCAATGTTCCCGGCTGCGTCGTTGTCGAACTGACCAAGGACCATCGATCTCGGGTCTGGCCCAACCATGTAACGCGCAACCAACGTAAAACGTGCACCGCCGATCCCGGAATAGATGCCGACATCGTTGGCTCCGGCATTCAGTACAATCAGATCGGGCCGTCCATCGCCGCTGACAAGTTGGCCGTTCGGCTTGTCGTCGGCAATCGCTACCGCGGTTGGCTGAAAACCGACGGCAACCGGAGTTTGACGGGTGAACGTACCGTTGCCATTGCCCAGGTAGATCGCAACGTCATTGGTCGCCGTCTCCGTAACGACGATATCGGCGTCGCCGTCGCCGTCGATGTCGCCGCAAGCGATGCCCATCGGCTGACCGGCGGTGTGAATCGTCGTACCGGTCGCAAACGAATCCTGTCCGTTGCCAACAAGAATGACGATCGAGCTGTCGGCGGTGACCGTAACGCCCAGGTCCGGTAGGCCATTGCCGTCGAAATCGGCGACGCAAATGGCTTCCGGTTGATTCCCCACTGCAATCGCATTGACGAAGTTGAGG
This sequence comes from Deltaproteobacteria bacterium, assembly GCA_016200585.1. GTDB lineage: Bacteria > Desulfobacterota > Binatia > HRBIN30 > HRBIN30 > JACQEN01. The sequence goes on along the minus strand of JACQEN010000173.1, from coordinate 5,496 downwards.
CTACGATCGCCGCCGACGCGTGCCAGAACGACCGCACCGTTCTCGTTGTCGGCGACTGCCAGCAAACTGCCGAGCGTCGCCATACCACGCGGAACCGTTGCGGCATTGATACTGACAAGCGACTCGAACGTGCCTCGACCGGTACCAAAAACGACGGAAAGCGACCCTTCAAAGGCGTTGGCGGTGGCAATGTCGAGGAATCCATCGGCGTCGAAGTCGCCCGTAACGAGCGCCACCGGCTCGGCGCCGACCGCCACCTGATCGCGCAAATTGAAGGCACCGGTACCCCGGCCACGCAGCCAGCGCACGGTACTGTTGTCGCCGTCGGCAACCACGAGGTCGAGAAAGTCGTCGCCACCGGCTTGACCCGACGGGTTGAAGTTGCCGGCTGCAATCGCCGTCAGGGCGGTGCCGGCACTCACGCTCCCAGCACTGCGGAAATTGACCACCGTACCAACCGGAAAGGGAGTTGCCGTTGGCGTCGCCGTGGGCGATCCGGCGTCGGTGGTGGTCGCGGTGGGGGTGTTGTCGGACGAGACCGTTCCTTCGGGCGTGGGAGTTTCGGTACCCGTGTCGGGCGACGTCGGTGTAGCCTCGGCCAAAGTCGGAATATTCGTTGCGCTGGCGGTCGGCGACACAAACCCCCGCGGCGTACGCGTCGGCGTCAGGGTTCGGGTCGGTCGAACACTCGCCTGTCCCCAACTCGTCGCTGCCCACAGCACCAACGCGACACCTAGGAAGCCGCGGCCGCTCCTTCCGAGCCAATGCAACAAACGCTCCGCACTCGAACCGATGTCGGAGAACGATCGAGAAGACCCTACCAAGGCTCCAACACAATGGTTTGGCGCCGAATGGTTTTCAAGCCGAAAAATGGCCGCAGCGTGCGGGCCGCGGCGACCGTGCATCCGCTGCGATCAAGCTTTCGCGGATTCGCCGCTGCCGGCAAAGGCTTTGTCGAGCATTTGCTGCAACTCGCCGCTGGCGTGCAGCTCGCGCAGGATGTCGCACCCGCCGACGAATTTACCGTCGACGTAGATCTGCGGAATGGTCGGCCAATTCGAAAACGCTTTGATCCCTTCGCGCTTCTCCTGGTCTTCGAGAATGTTGACGTGCGCGAACGGATAGCCAGTGTCGCGCAACGCCTCGACGACCGCCGCAGAGAAGCCGCACATCGGAAAGCTCGGCGTTCCCTTCATGTAAACCAGCACCTTGTTCTTAGCGATTTCATCGTGGATTTCTTTCATGATCTCGCGAGCCATTGCAGTCCTCCTTGACGCTTCGGGCGAAGTCGTAATCCTACGCCCGCTCGCCTTCCTCTGGTGTATAGGTCTGAATCGACAACGCATGGATGCGATCGGCCATCGCCCCCTTGAGCGCCGCGTAAACCATCTGGTGGCGCTCGACGCGTCCCTTGCCCGCGAAACCTGGGCTGACGACCACCGCGCGAAAATGGTTGCCGTCACCCACTTCGTCGATGACCTCTACCCGCGAACCGGGCATGCCGTCACGAATCAACGCCTCGATCTCTGTCGTCGTCATTGGCCTGCCGAAAATAGCACGATCTTCTAGTCGGGCAACCTGCAGGAACGGCGAGCGCTCATACTCATGATGAAGGCACACCCAAAACGCGCCCGATCTCGGAACGGGTTGCTTCGAGGAGCGGTTCGATTTCGCCTGGCGCTGTCGGCGCCAGCGGTGCGCAGAACTGCACCTCGATGGCGCGCCCAGGATGCATTCGCCACCACGGAGCTCTGGCCAACGTTGCGTAGCTGCCGCAGATCGCGGTGGGTAGCACCGGTAGGGAATTGTCCGCCGCAAAGTGAAAAGCGCCCTTCTTGAACGGCAACAGGTGACCGGTTCGTGTGCGCGTACCTTCGACGAAGAAAATCACCTGGCCGCGAATCCTTCGCACGGCGGCTTCGGCAATCGAGCGCACGGCACCGCCGTGATCGCCACGGTCGACGATGATTTGTCCGGCCGGGCGCAAGGCCCAGCCGATGATCGGCCATTTCAGCAGCTCGCGCTTGGCGACAAAACGAAACGGCGGCGGCATGGCGCGGATGAGAGCCAGGATATCGAAGATGCTGGCATGATTGGCGCACACCACATGTGCGGCACTCCAGTCGACTGGCACCAGTTCGCGCACCCGAAGACGGATCCCTACCAGTGCCAGCAGCAACGGGGTCCAGAAGCGCTGCGCCACCCATCCCGCCAGCCAGGCATTCCAATCGAGAATACGATCGAAAACGTCGCGCCTTCCGAGCTTGGCAATCAGCAACCCAAACCAGTAGCGCAGATAGAGCACGATCAGCAGCGGCACGCCGATGATCCCCGTCCAAACCGTCGCGACCAGGATTCGGATGAGGTTCATGGCGACCATTCAAGGCTCCCGTTCGTAACGCCAACCAGAATCGCTCATCCACAAACGATGACGCGCCCCCGGCTGTTCAATTCCTCCGGATCCGTAGGCAGCATCACCGTGATAGATTGTACAAGCACCTTCCGGTGTGAAATGGAGCTGCGGCTCGAAGAATTCGAACGGTCGCTGGCGCAAAGCCGAAAGCGTCGACTGGACGGTCGGATGATCCCCGAGCTGCACCAAAGTAACGAACGTCGGGGGAGGCAACTCGATCTCCCTACCCCGTTGCGCAGCAAGCGCCTGGCGCGGCTGGAACCAGCGATGATCGTGAATTTCGCCGCCGTCGACCTGAACGCTACCCGAGGTCACGGCACCGACGAAAAACCACGTGTCGAAACGCTTGGCGACGTTGGTCGGCGTCAACCAGCGCGAGAACAACAGTAGATCCTGCGGGACCACCTCGAGGCCCGCTTCTTCTCGTGCTTCGCGCGCTGCGGCGTAGCGAGCCGCGTGTTCAATCGCGCCGTGCTCGGCTCGCTGATGGTCTTCAGGATCGATGCGACCGCCGGGGAATACCCACGCTCCGCCGTGAAACGCCAGCTTGGCGTTGCGCCGCACCAGCAGCACCTCGCACCCGTCGGCCGCATCGCGCAAGAGCACGACGGTTGCCGCGGGATGCGCCGTGGCTGCGAATTCAGACATTTCTGCTTCTATACTCCGGTCGTCACTGCAGGCAAACGATCGCGCAACGCGGCGCGCCGTCCACGATGGCAAGCCGACAAGCCTACTCCTTGGGGAGGCCAAGCAGCCGCTGCGCAATGATATTGAGCTGAATCTCGGAGCTGCCGCCCGAAATCGTCACCGAGCGGCTGTAAAGAAAGGTCTGTTGCCAGCGCCCCGAGTCGATCGCCCGAGGATCGTCCGGCATCAGCTGTGACCACGGACCTTCCAACGCCAGGGCCGTTTCGTGCAAGTGCTGCGACAGGCGATTCCAAAACTCCTTCTTCAAGCTCGAATCGGGACCCGGCTCCTGACCACGGCTCATGCGGCTCATGGTATCGTAGTTTAACAAGCGCATGATCTCGACGCGTATGAAGGCGTTGATCACTTCGGCTCGCAACGCCGGGTGTACGGATCGCCCGTGCCGTTTCGCCTGGCGAATCATCTCGACGAGACGATCCACGGCGATCTTGTGTTTCACTTGCTCCTTGAAGAGATAGCCAGTGCCACGCTCGTGGGCCAAGGTGTTCATGGCGATACCCCAGCCTTCGTTCTCTTTGCCGATCACGAAGTCGCGCGGAACGTACACGGCGTCGAGAAAGACTTCGTTGAATTCCGTGCCTCCGGTGATCTGGCGTAGCGGGCGCACCTGAATTCCCGGGGCTTGCATGTCGACGATGAAATACGTGATGCCTTTGTGCTTCGGCACGCTTGCGTCGGTACGCGCCAGGCAAATGGCCCAGCGCGAAAATTCCGCATAGCTCGTCCACACCTTTTGCCCGGTCAAGCGATACCCGTCGCCGTCACTCTCGGCGCGCGTCCGCAGCCCAGCCAGGTCCGAACCGGCGCCGGGCTCACTGAACAGCTGGCACCAGATTTCTTCAGCCGAAAGAATCTTCGACAGAAAGCGGCGCTTCTGCGCTTCGGTTCCGTAGTTGATCAACGTCGGTCCGACGTTGTGCACGCCGACCTTGTTGATCAGCTCGGGAGCCTGCGCGCGCGCCATCTCTTCGTTGAGAATCGCCTGCTCGATCGTCGTCGCGCCCGCACCGCCGTATTCCTTGGGCCACAGCAGACCGGCCCAACCACCGCGATACAGCTGCCCCTGCCAGTCGCGCATGAAGGCGACCTCTTCTTCGTAACTACGGAACTGCGCCAACGAGTCGGCGCCCCAGCCGGCAGGCAAGTTCTCGTGCAACCAGCGGCGCAAACGCAGACGGAATTCCTCATGCTCCGGTTTGACGGTGAGATCCATGGTTGAACGCTGCGTCTACCGCCCGAATTGCCGCAGAGCAAGAGAGCCACAGACGGAGCGGACGCACAGCGCGACAAATTGCGCGCGCCGAGTATTGATCGCTGCCTCGAATCGCGACATTAGCAGCGCTGCGATAGGGAGAGACCCATGGCGAGCCAGGACAAGCAGTTTAAATTGTATATCGACGGTGCGTGGTGCGACGCCACGGGCGGAGCGCCGTTCGACGTCGTCAATCCGGCAAGCGAGCAAGTGTTCGCCAAGGCTCCGAACGCTTCGCGCGCCGACCTTGAACGAGCGATCGGCGCCGCGCGCCGGGCGTTCGACGCTGGCCCCTGGCGCCGCACCACCCCGAAGGATCGCGCCACGATTCTTCGACGTCTGGTCGATGGACTGGCGCGGCGCAAAGAAGAGATCCGGCAGTTGCTGGTGACGATGGCGGCGGCCGAATACATTACGCACCCAATTCAGGTCGACACACCGCTCGAGCTGCTCGCCAGCTACGCCGATCTCGCAACCACGTTCGAGTTCGAACAGATGCTGCCAGCGGTGGTGAGCCACACGCCGATGGGCGCCCAGGTGAACAACTCCCTCGCCTACCATCAGCCGGTCGGCGTCTGCGGATTGATTCCAACCTGGAACTTCCCGTTCTTCGTCAGCGCGCAGAAAATCGGTCCGGCGCTGGCAACCGGATGCACGATGGTCATCAAACCGTCGCCGTACGCGCCGTTGCTCGATCTGCTCATCGCCGAGGTCGTCGAGGAATGCGATCTTCCAAAGGGCGTGTTCAACGTCGTTAGCGGCGAAAATCCCGATCTCGGCGCCGCCCTGGTCGAAAGCCCGCTGATCGATAAAATCAGTTACACGGGGAGCGCCGCAACCGGCAAACGGATCATGGCTGCAGCGGCACCGACGCTGAAACGGGTGCACCTGGAGCTGGGCGGGAAGTCGGCCGCCATCTTCCTCGACGACGCCGACCTCGACGCCTACATGGCCTACGCCGCGACACCGGCATTCTTTCATGCAGGTCAGGGCTGCGCCATGTGTACGCGCGTGCTCGTGCCGCAATCGAAACACGATGCCTTGCTCGAGCGTCTGAGCAACTTCGTCAAAGGCTTCATTACGGTCGGAGACCCGGCCGACCCCGCGGTCCTGCTCGGTCCGG
>JACQEN010000172.1 GCA_016200585.1 Deltaproteobacteria bacterium | reverse complement strand
CCGCGTACCTCGATGCGGAATTGTTGATCGTTCACCACTGCGGTTTCACTGACGAAGTTTTTGAAAGCACGGTCGGCATCGCTGACGTCGCCCCCTCGTGCCGCTCCAACCATTCCGACCAGCGACAACCCCGCGAACGCCCCAAGTACCCATTTCTGCCCTGCACCCATCGTCGCCCTCCTTACACCGGCCAGACTCCTCCGGCTCGGCAAAGTCGCTCGCACCCAAACCTGATTCTAAATGGCGGCGGATGCTACGCTGGGGGCCACAAAAATGTCAAGACAATGAACAGACAATGCGCCAGACGATGAAGCGGGAATTCCCCGGTGTTGCGGTCGCGGGCGTAAGCGGGACCGAGCAATCCGGCATTAGTTACTTTGGACCGCCGATATCTTCCTGGCAGGAGGCGGAGCGGTAGCACTGAACCGCGCATCTTGTTCGGCTGAGCGGAGTGGAACAATCACTTCGAAACGCGCACCGAGCCCCGGTGCGCTCTCAGCGCGCACTTGCCCACCGAGGGCGTCCGCAAAGTGCTTGACGATGAACAGGCCGAGGCCAAAGCCGGCACCCGCCGTCTTTGCTTGGAAGTAGCGTTCGAAGATGTGCGCCACGGATTCTTCGGACATTCCCTCTCCGGAATCGGTAACCGTGAAATGCACGAGCGGACCCGCCGGATCGATACTCGCGGTGACCGATACGGACCCTTCGCGCGTATGCTTGACCGCATTGTGGACCAGATTGCGGAGGATCGCCTCGAGCTTGATCCGATCGCTACGCATCCGTTCGCCGCGCAGAGGCGCCTGCCAGCTGATCTGCACATTATGGCGCGCCCAATGGGCTGGAAGCTCCGAGCGCACCCGGTCGAGCAGCTCGGACACATCGAACTCTTCCAACTGGAGCGGTATGCGCACAAAGTTGCTGCGGTCAATCTGTAGCATGGCGTCGATCAGCTCATGGACGCGTTGCGATTGGTCACGGATGGACTGAACGATTTCTTGCTGCTCGCCAACATCGTTGAGCTTGTCATCCAACAGAATTTCGCTGAACCCGAGAATATTCCCGACGGGCCCCCGCAACTCATGCGAGAGCATCGACATGAGGTCTGATTTGGCGCGGTCGGCGGCTCGTGCTTCTTCGTTGAGCCTGGAGTTCTCAGCGGCGAGTGCCGCCTGTCGAAAGCCGTCGAGCAAGATCTGCCGGCGGTAACGATCGAGGGTTCGTGCACCAAGACCCAACACGCAGAGGAACGACAGCAAAGCGGTGCCGCTGTACCAAACCGGATAGGCCGTTCTTGTGCCGAGCTCCAGGATGATCGGGTAGCCGGCCAGGGGGACGATACTGACAAGCAGTTGGTTTCGCACACCGATCGGGAAGGCTACGGCGAAGCCCCCAAGGAGCACGTTGACCGCCAGCACGCACAGCTCACCGCTACCTTGAACCATCGGCGAATAGCCGAGCATCGCCGCGCACAGCGCGCTGACCGTAAGCACCGCCGAGGCGACCGCCAAATGCGGTCGCATCTGAATCAGGGCAGCATGAGTGGCCAATATCAGCACGTACACGCTGCCAACAAGAATCAAGGCGTCGCGGTGCGTCGGCCGTGAGTACCACTCGGCGACCGCAACAAGCGAAACGAGCAGGCCAAACGCCAGAATGCTCCGAGGCGTATGATCGATCACCAGGCGTCGGCGATCGTCCGCTTCGACCTGCTCGAACGACCGCGGCGGATCAATGGCGTCAACGATGCTAGACACCCAACCTCCTTCAGTCGAACCTATCGTTGCTCTGCTCCCCTGCGCAAGCCCGGCTAGAATCGGAAATCCTCGGCCCGCCGCTGGGCGCGGAAAACGGCACTGCGCAAAGCATCTGATCCGGTTGCTTAGGACAACCGTCCAAGGATGCGAACTAGCGACGTCGCGTTCCCGGTTTCGTCGGGCTGCTGTCGCAGTTCTTCGCAGGTGCTCTTGGTCAGCTTGTTCAGTGCAGCAACGTCGATGGGGTCATGTTGGCAAGTCCGGTCGATTTCCAACAGCCAACCGTTTTGACGAACGTTGCATCCAAGACCCCGGGCGTAGCGGTCGAGGTTGACAGCGATCTGCCTCCGGTTCGCGGAGCAATCTTGACTTCAGTGCGACCGGAACCTAACCGACCGGTATGTCGCTTTTCCCCGGAGTGCGTTGATGCGAGCGGCACTCGCCGTTGTTGCGCTGATCATCCTTTTGCTGATCGGTGGAGCCTGGTGGCTCAAATGCGAAAGCCAACGGCCATACGCCGCGTTGGTGGCCAAAGTCGAAGCGCTCGGTCGCAAGACTCCTTTCGACATCGACGTACACGCTGGTCTACCCGGGTTGCGCAGCGTTTCGGTGCGTCTCCTTTCTGGCACTAGCAGCTACGAGTTGTTGACCGAGAGTTACCCACCTCAGAGTTGGCGAGGCAGCTTGCTCGCCGACAAGCGCCTGCACATCGAATCGGACCTCAACGAGCTGAGAGTACCGGAGGGTCCCGTCACTCTAGTTGTGACGGCCGACACGTACGCGTGGCACCTGTGGTCGAGCGGCGCCGTCGCGGCGTTGAACACCCCACTCACACTCGACCTGACGCCGCCGTTGATTGCCCCGCTGACGACGCAACACAACATCCGATTGGGTGGGGTCGACATGGTTGTCTTCCGGCAATCGCCTGACACGGTGAGTAGCGGCGTCGAGGTCGGCAAGTATTTCTTTCCGGCCACAACCGGTTACTTCGCCGACAGTGCAGTCGCTTTGGCACTGTTCGCGGTACCACAGGATCTCGATCTGGGAGCCGAGCCACGCCTCGTCGCTCGCGACGCGGCTGGTAATCGGCGCGAAGTCGCGCTGGCGTGCAGCATTGCTCCGCAACGTTTTGCCGAGAGAACCTTGAGTATCGACGATGCGTTCCTGACTCGTAAGGTACCCGATCTCGAGCGGCTCAACGGTCTGCCGACCAACCCCAACCTGGTTGAAGGGTATTTGCAAATCAATCGTGACTTGCGCCTGAAAGACGAATCTCGTTTGCACGAGATCACCGCAACCTCGGCTCCCGAGCCGTTGTGGAACGGCGCCTTCCATCGGCAGTCGAATGCCGCACCGTTGAGCTCCTTCGCCGACCGACGAACCTATCTGTACCGCGGCGACGTCATCGATCACCAGACCCACCTGGGATATGACCTGGCATCGTTGAAGTTGGCGCCGGTGGAAGCGGCACAAAACGGTAAAGTGGTTTTTGCCGACAATCTGGGCATCTACGGCAATACCGTGGTGCTTGATCACGGTCTCGGAATTTTTTCCCTGTACGGCCACTTGAGCACAATCGCGGTGCACGTCGGTGATCCGGTAGGTGTCAAGCAGACCCTCGGGCAAACCGGTGAAACTGGGCTAGCGGGTGGGGACCACCTGCACTTCTCGATTATGTTGCACGGTATCCACGTTGATCCCGTCGAATGGTGGGACGCCCACTGGTTGCGCGATCACGTGACCAGCAAGCTGGCACTGTTTCCACGCGCCGGAGCACAGAAAGCAGGTCAGCAAAGATGAGCAAGGCAAACCGTGAGTCGCAGCTGCGGACCGGGGAGAGTTTGCTGCACGAGTGGGGCGTCGCGGCGGATGCAGGGGTGGAAGCGTTGGGCGCGCAAATTGGGCGCGACGATGCCGCCGACCTGGCGATTGCGGCGCGCTTGGGAGCAGTGGCGGAAGCGGCAAGCTCCGAAGCTCTGCGCGGCCTCGAGGGTCGCAGCAAAGACAAGCTTGTACACAAGGAAATCAAGCGCGCACTCTATCGACTCGAACAACGTGGTGTGGCCGTCCCCGTGGCAGCCTCAGCGCAGCCCAAAGTTTTCTCGCTCACACCCTCACTCGAAGGATACATTTCGGCCATCGATGGCCACGGCGATCAGTTGGTGTGGATCCTGAAGCCAAGACCGGCTGGCCTGCTTCATATGTTCGCGGTGATCAACGACCCTGACGGGCTGAGAGAGATCGAGCTCGCTGAGACGACGCGCAAAGGCCTCAAGGCGATTCGCGACCAGATGATGCAGCGCCACGAAATCCGCATGATCGAGATCGATTGGCGTCATTGTGATTTTATTGTCGCCCGAGCCTTCCAATGGGCTTGCGACAAGGGTCGCACCGTGCACGGCGACTATCACGCCGTGCGCGCGCAGATCACCGTGGAAGAAGTGTCGCCGCAGCAGTCGTCGGTCTTTTCGCACATCGACGAGGCCGCGGTCCGCGCCGACGAGACGCTGGTTCGCGAATCAGAAAACCTCTTGAACGAACCGGAGATGCGAACGTGGTTTTTTGCGCCCGAGGATCTTGCTGTCTACCTCAAAGAACTACACGATATGAAGAACAGCCCGCTCGTTCTCAGCCAAGCACAACAACAGGAGCGTTTCGCTCAGGTCATCGAGCGTGCGGTCGAAGAGATCTTCGGGGGCGAGCATCAGCCAAGCTGGGTTCGGCGCCTGCGCGAGATGGTTTTGTTTTTCGACGCCACCCACCGTCCGCTCGCGGCCAGATGCGCATTGGCAGCGGCTCTAGGGCTGGAATCCGGGACGCGCGGCGGGCGTGGCATTGCCTTCTTCGAGGTGCTGACTCGATCATGCTTGGCGGCCTATTGGCAAGCTGAGGAACAACGCGAAACGGAGGCAACGCAAGGGTCGTTGGTCTTGACTCCGGCCCAAGCGGCGCGTGAGGCGCAGCGACGAAAATGACCAAGTCACTGGCGCCACGATCGCACGACGAGGGAGGAGACCTCTGAGACCGCGGCGGTATTTCGATCTTCCCAAGCGCCGTCGTTCCAAGTAGAGAGTAGCGACAAGTAACGCTGCCAAGGGGGGCATCAATTGCGGTGTGCGGTTGGAAAACGGGCCGGCACCAAGGTGCCGCACGGGGAGAAGAAGATGAGGAGCGTCCTGGCAGTGGTGTTCGTCGGCTTGCTTGCGGTGGGTGTCGCGTGGGCGCAAGACAGCATCAAGCTGAAGAATGGCGACGTCATAAGCGGTGCGCTCGTAAAATGCGACGGCACCGCACTGACGATCAAGACGTCCTACAGCAAAGGCCTGAGCGTCGACTGGTCCGAGGTTGCAGACGTCAACATGCAGGCTCCGGCGCGCATCGTTCTCAAGACCGGTGAAAGCTTCGAGGGTCGTCTGACCAGCAAGGGCGAAACCCTCTACATCGACGCCCCTGGGGGTGGCCGTGCCGTGAAGGCTGCCGATATTGAAAGCATCGGGATCCCTGAGGTCGCGTGGAATGGCCTGGCTGCCCTCACGGTGCTCGGCGTGAGCGGTAACACGCGCAGTTCGGCATTGGGAGCCAAAGGCGAGGTGCAACGGGTCAGCAAAGAAAACCGACTGACGCTCGCGGGACGAGCCGATTACCAGGAGCTCGAAAAGAAGGCGAACGTACAAACTGCTTTCGGCCGTTTACGTTTCGATCATCAACTTACCGACTCGTGGTTCGTCGGCGCGTTCGATGAGATCGAGCACGATTTCTTCAAAAACATTCGCTGGCGAAATCGTATCGGCGGAGGCCCTGGTTATCGGTTCATCAACACACCGACGATGCTACTGTCGGCGCTTGCCGGGATTGCGTATACCTACACGGACTACCGAAACCAAAAGGACGATGGAGCGCCGACAGCCGCGGCGAACGAGGAGTTTCGCTGGAAGATCAGCGAAACGCAGTCGGTCTACCAGATGCTCGATTTCTACCCGAGTCTGCAACATGGTTCCGACTTCACGTTTCGCGGTGAAGCGGGTTTTCGGCAAATCGTCACCTCCGGGATTGTCCTCGATCTCGGGATTGTCGACGACTACAACAATGCGCCCGCGCCGGGGCGCAAGAGCAACGACTTCCGCTATCAGTTGAGTATTGGCTACGTCTGGTAGGACTAGCCTTGAAGTGACATAAAAACCTCACCGCAGAGGCGCCGGAGGCGCAGAGAATGCAGCTCGCCAAACCACCGAGTGTTGCAAATCAAAGCCCATTGAAAATGATCTCTCCGTTTCCGGCCATTTCACACCCTGAGCCTTCTCTTCTCTGCGTCTTCGCGCCTTTGCGGTGAAATCTTCTGTCAGATTAGGACTAGCTCAAGCACGAGGAGGGATTGCACATGTTGAAAGACTTCAAAGAGTTCGCAATGCGCGGCAACGTCTTGGACATGGCCGTCGGCGTCATCATCGGCGGTGCCTTCGGCAAGATCGTCACTTCCTTTGTTTCAGACATCATGATGCCGCCGCTGGGCTTGCTGATGGGCAGAGTCGACTTTTCCAACCTATTCGTCGATCTTTCAGGTGGGGGACACGCCAGCCTGAAGGCCGCAAAGGATGCCGGTGCAGCTACCATCAACTACGGTTTGTTCCTCAACACGATCATTGACTTCGTGATCGTTGCTTTTGCAGTCTTCCTTCTCGTCCAGCAGGTCAACCGAATGCTGAAGAAACCCGATGCCGCCGCGGCACCGGCCGAACCGCCGGCAGATGTGAAGCTGCTCACCGAGATCCGCGACCTGCTGAAGGCGCGGTAAAGGGCATCGGCAGCGGTCGAGAGCTAGAAACAAGGGCCGAGGCCTGCCGCGCTACGTTCCGCGGCAGGGCTGCCCCTGTCATCCCAGCGTCGCGGGTGACGCGCTTGGGCCTTTGCCAGAGGTGGATGCATTCATGAGCGAAGTATGAGTCGATCGAAGCGGATACTGCTCTATCTGATGGCGGCGTTTTATGTTTTCGCCGGGTACATGCACTTCGCCAAGCCGGATTTCTACATGCCGATGATACCGCCGTACCTGGCGTGGCACGTCCAACTGGTCTTCCTGTCGGGTGTTGCCGAGGTGATTTGCGGTATTGGGCTCTTGGTTCCCAGTATGCGGCGGCTCGCCGCCTGGGGAACAATCGCATTGCTGATTGCTGTCTTCCCCGCCAACCTGCACATCGCCCTCAACAACGTTCCGCTCGGAAAAAGCCCCGAAGGACTCGGTATCTGGAACTGGGTAAGGCTACCATTCCAACTCGTATTGATTGCCTGGGCCTGGTGGTACACGCGCCGCGAAAGAGAACCTGTCGGAGAGCTTGCGACTCGGATCTAGGCATTCTTGGTTGACATAGCTTTTGAGGCTGCCTTAGTTTCGGCAAGTCTTTAGCTGGACGGGAGCAGGAAGCAGTGGTGGGATCGAGCGATCTGAACCGGGACAAGGTGCGTGAGTTCATTTCCGGGCTGATGCACGAAATTGCTGGTATCTCACCGGAAAAGATTACCGAAGACGCGACCGTCGAGAACGAGCTGCGTATGGAATCTGTGGCTTTCGTCGAAATGCAGGTCTCGATCGAAGAGGAGTATGACATCGAGCTCGATCCGATCGAAGTTGTCGAGCTCAACCGCTTCGGCGCGATCGTGGATTACGTCCTATCGTGCATCCGCGATCGATCGAAATGACGATTTTTTCCCCACAGCACCAGGAGTACCGCAAGCGCCTGCGCAGCTTCGTCGAAGCGCAGTTCCTACCCCACGCCGACAAATGGGAAGCAGCACAAACGCTGCCACGGAGCGTGTTCCTCGACCTCGGCACCGAGGGACACCTGGGCATGAACTATCCAGTCGCGTACGGCGGGCGAGAGCTGGATTTCGGCTACACTGTGATTCTTTCCGAGGAGTTGCCTCGATCGCACATGATGGGATTGTCGTTGAGCGTGCTTGCGCATACGACTTTCTTCGCGCCGCTCTTGCTGAGTCAGGGGACCGAAGAGATCAGGCGCGCCTTTCTGACACCCTCGATTCGCGGCGAGAAGGTCGGCGCCTTGGCCGTTACCGAGCCCGGCGGTGGGTCGGATTTCGTCCGTGCCATTGAGTGTCGGGCCGACGACGACGGGGACTTCTGGGTTTTGAATGGGGAGAAGAAGTTCATCACCAATGGTCCGATAGCCGACTTTGTTCTGGTGCTGGCCCGCACGCGACCGGAGCCTTCGGTGCACAGCTTGACCTTGCTAGTCGTTCCCGCCGATACACCTGGATTTCGCGTCAAGGAGTCAATGCGTAAGTTGGGAATGCACACGTCCCCTACGGGTTGGCTGTCATTTGACGGCTGTCGTATTCCGAAGAGCTACACACTTGGCAAACCCCATCTCGGCTACTTTTATGTCACCCACAACCTGCATCAGGAGAGGTTGGTGGGTGCGATCAGTGCGGTTGCAGCAGCGCAGCTCGTCCTCGACGATACAATCGGTCATTTGAAGCGCCGGATCGCTTACGGAAGGCCGCTAGGCGAATTGCAGGCCGTGCGGCATACCATCAGTGACATCGCTGCCGAGCTCGAGATGGCCCGGCGCTTTGCTTATTCGGTGAGCGAAGAATTCCGCGACGGCCAAGTAGCGGCCAAAGAGATCAGCATGATCAAATTCAAGGTGGTTGAGATCGTGCAGCGCAATGTCGAGCGCTGCCTCCAACTGCACGGCGGCGCGGGATTCCTCGAGGACAACTGGGTTACCCGGTGTTATCGCGACGTCAGGGTCTTGAGTCTCGGCGGTGGGGTCTCGGAGTTGATGAAGGACCTGGTTGCGAGCTATTTGAGGCTTTAGTGAAGGTCATCGACGTGCACAACGTCGTCATTAGCGGCATTGGACTGGTGGGGCCCACGGGGGTCGGTTGGCAGTCGTTTTGGGCTGCGCTCATCGAGGGTCGTTCGGGGATTGACCGAATTACCCGCTTCGACACTACCTCCTACTCGTGTCAAATTGGCGGCGAGGTTCGCGATCGGAGCTACGAAGAGCTGCTTCACCCGCGCGATCTGCGCAACTCGGTCCATGCGACGCAACTCGCTCTTGCCGCGACCGAATTGGCACTGCGAGACGCCAAGTGGGCACCCAACAGCGTGCCCCCGGAGCGCTTGGGTGTGGCAATCGGCACGGCACTGGGCGGTTGGCACGAAGCCCAACAGCAGCATGTCGTGTTGTTGGAGCGTGGGGTCCGTCGGGTCAACCCCTTCATCACCAATGCGGCGCCGCACCACGCACCGGCCGCTGAGGTTGCCAGTCGGATCGGCGCCCGCGGAATACAGACGACGTTCGCCACCGGCTGCGCGGCAGGGTTGCAAGCCATCGGCCACGCGGCAACGATGATTGCCTGCGGAGAGGTCGACGCCTGCTTGGCGGGAGGCACTGAAAGCCCGCTTACACCGCTGGTAGTCGCCGGCATGGGCCGCACGCAAGAGCTCTCGACGCACAACCAAGAACCAAGACTGGCATCGCGTCCGTTCGACCGCGGACACGATGGAATTGTGCTGAGTGAAGGTAGCTGCGTCCTGCTCCTTGAGAGCCGGGAAAGCGCTCAGCGACGTGGTGCTGAAGGGTATGCCGAAATACTCGGTTCCACCACATCATGCGACGCTGCGGGCCTGTACCAATTGGATGTGTCCGGTGAAACCGCCGCGCGGAGCCTGTGCCGTCTCTTGGAACGGTGCGGCCTACAGGCGGGTGACATCGACTACCTTTGCGCGCACGCAAACTCGTCGCCGGCGTTCGATCGCAAAGAGACGATCGTGGTGCGACGCGCGTTCGGAGAGTTCGCCGCACGACTGCCAGTCAGCTCGATCAAAGCAATTCTTGGTCACCCCTTCGGCGCGGCGGGGGCGTTTCAGACGGCTGCAACTTGCCTGGCCATGCGTCACAGTCTGATACCCCCAACACACAACCTCGAGGTTCCCGATTCGGAATGCGACCTCGACTACGTTCCGCAGACGGCCAGGGCCGCAAGCTTACGACGGGCCCTGGTGAGCAGCTATGGCTACGGGGGGGTGAACACGTATCTGTTGCTCACTCACCCTGATCTCGCTTCGCGCTGAAGCACCCTGAGGTTGTCTGGACGGCCCGAGGCCCCTCCGTGATGACTTCGGCAGATGAATCTCGGCTTCAAGATCAAGATCAGCGCCGGCAATAGGGTGACCGTAGCAAGCGCGCTCGAACCGACGATGGTCGCTGTCAGGGCTCCGAGCCTAATCCACAAGCTGAACCCTGAGAACAGCAGGACGGCATAGCCGAGGACGACGGCGGAAGAGACAAAGAAGATGGCCTTTCCTGAGGTTCGCAGGCTAGAGCGCACCGCGGTCACCAGGTCGCGCGATTCCTGGATCTCCTCACGCACCCGGAAAATGAGATAGATCGCGAAGTCAGCGCCAATCCCAACGCCCATGGCCGTCATCGCCGCTGTCGTCATATCGAGCCAGGTTCTTGTCCAACCCATGAGACCGAGATTGATCACGACGGCGAGCATCAAAGGAAGCAGCACTAGGAAGCCTCCAACGAGCGAGCGCAGTACGAACGTGGCGAGCAGCAAGATGATGGCGCTGACT
>JACQEN010000153.1 GCA_016200585.1 Deltaproteobacteria bacterium | reverse complement strand
GTGTTGATCGTCCATCTCGCGCGCAACTACGGACAGACCGCAGCTTTGGCGGCGGGATTTGATCACGCCAGCGGGGCGATCATTGCTACGCTGGATGCCGACCTACAGAACGATCCTGCCGACATCGGGCCGATGCTGGAAAAGCTTGCGGAAGGGTATGATCTTGTCACCGGATGGCGTTTTCCTCGACAGGACCCGTGGCTGACACGGCGCGTTCCATCGGTCGCCGCCAATGCGATTATCGGTTGGATTACCGGTGTCCGCATGCACGACTACGGGTGCACCTTGAAGGTCATCCGGCGCGAGGTCGTGCAGGGGCTGCGACTATACGGCGAGATGCATCGCTTCATTCCGGCATTGGCGGACGACCTGGGCGCAAGGATCGCTGAGATCGTCGTGCATCACCGGCCACGACGCTTTGGTGTCTCGAAGTATGGGCTGTCGCGCACCGTTCGGGTCTTACTCGATCTGATTACGGTGAAGTTCCTGTCGAGCTACTCGACGCGTCCGATCCAGGTCTTCGGCGTACTGGGCTTGCTGAGCGGCAGCATGGGCCTGCTGATCACCGGCCTCCTGGGGTTCGAGCGAGTATTCTTGGGCGTTCCGCTGGCGAATCGACCGCTGGTATGGCTGGGCATTCTTCTGACGCTAATGGGGCTTCAGTTCATTACGATGGGGCTGCTTGGCGAGCTGTTGGTGCGAACGTATCACGAGTCGCAAGGAAAGCCGGTCTATCGCGTTGCCAAGGTGTACCGGCAGACCTCTTAGGATCAACTTTGCGTTGACTTACCGCGGGGTGGCGGCTATTCCACCCAGCGGTAAACAAAACAGGAGTTCAGTGCGGGGTCTGGGTTGGCCATGAGGCTTCCAGGCCCTTTTTTACACTGGCCTGAGGAGGAACCGTGAAGGTCTGCGTCATCGGCACTGGATATGTCGGCTTGGTTGCCGGTACCTGTTTCGCCGAGAGTGGGAACGATGTCATTTGCGTCGATATCGACGCCGATAAGGTCGCACGTCTGCGCCAAGGCGTCATTCCAATCTACGAACCCGGTTTGGAAGAACTGATCAAGCGTAACGTGGCGGAGGGACGCCTAGGGTTTACTACCGACCTTGCGGATGCGGTACGCCGATCGCTTGTGTGTTTCATCGCTGTGGGCACACCGCAAGGTGAAGACGGCAGCGCCGATCTCAGCGCCGTCACGCGCGTCGCCGCCGAGATCGGCGAAGCCATGGACGGCTATCGGGTCATCGTCGACAAGAGCACCGTGCCCGTCGGAACGGCCGAGCGTGTCGCTGAAGTGATTGCGTCGCGTAGCAGTCACCCCTTTGACGTCGTTTCGAACCCGGAGTTCCTTAAGGAAGGGGCGGCGATCGAGGACTTCATGAAACCGGACCGTGTCGTCATCGGTGCCGATACGCAGCGCGCGATTGACGTCATGAAGGAGCTGTACGGTCCGTTTGTACGCACCGAGCAGCCGATCCTGATCATGAGCGCGGCGAGCGCCGAGATGACAAAGTATGCGGCAAACTCGATGCTGGCGGCGCGCATTTCGTTGATGAACGAATTTGCCAACCTGTGCGAACGCGTCGGCGCGGACATCGATGACGTACGCCGCGGCATCGGGTTCGACAAACGCATCGGTCAACATTTTCTGTTTCCCGGTGTCGGCTATGGCGGCTCGTGCTTTCCGAAAGATGTCAAAGCCGTCATCCGCACCGCGGAACAGCATGACATCAACTTCCGAATGCTGCAGGCGGCCGAAGAGGTGAATGAGCGTCAAAAGCGAACTCTCTTCGAGAAGATCACGAGACATTTCGGCGAGTACCTCAAGGGCATGCGTTTCGCGGTATGGGGCCTGGCTTTCAAGCCGCGCACCGACGACATGCGTGAGGCTCCGGCGATTACCATCATCGAAGCGTTGGTAGCCGCGGGTGCGGAGGTCCACGCCCACGATCCGGAGGCGCTCAACGAAGCCAAACGAGTCTTTGGCGAAACGATTCACTATCATCGGGTCAACTACGATGCGTTGGACGGCGCCCATGCGCTGTTGATCGTTACGGAGTGGAATGAATTTCGCCGTCCCGACTTCGAACGCATCAAGCAGCTGATGAAGCATCCGGTGATCTTCGATGGACGCAACATTTTCGATCCAGCCGATATGAAGCAGCGCGGTTTCACGTACTACTCGGTTGGTCGGCGTTTGGTGCGACCGTAATGGCGCGCATTCTGATCACGGGCGGGGCGGGGTTTATCGGCTCGCATCTCGCCGACCGACTGTTGTCGGACGGTCACAGTGTCATCGCGCTCGACAATCTGTTCACTTCCAAGGCCCGAAACATAGGCCATCTCGCCGGGCATGAACGTTTCAAATTTATACGCCACGATGTTACCGAGTACATCTACATAGAGGACAAACCGGATGCGATTCTGCATCTCGCGTCGCTGCCGAGTCCCGTCGACTACCTGCGTGAGCCCATCAAGACCCTGAAGGTCGGTGCCCTTGGAACCCACAAAGCGCTGGGCTTAGCGCGCGCCCACGGCGCAAAATTTCTGCTCGCCTCGACGTCGGAGGTGTACGGCGATCCGCAGGTGCATCCGCAGCCGGAGAGCTACTGGGGGAATGTGAACCCCATTGGTCCGCGCGGCGTTTACGACGAGTCGAAGCGATTCGCCGAAGCGATGACCATGGCCTACCACCGCTACCACGGGATCGATACACGGATCGTCCGGATCTTCAATACCTACGGTCCACGCATGCGCCCCGACGACGGTCGCGTCGTTACGAACTTCATCGCTCAAGGCCTGCGCGGTGAACCCATGACCGTCTACGATGACGGAATGCGTACACGCAGCTTCTGCTACGTCAGCGATCTCGTCGATGGCATCGTGCGCCTCTTGGAGTCGAGCGAAGTTGACCCGGTGAATCTGGGCAATCCGCGCGAGATGACCGTGCTGGAGTTCGCGAAGACGGTTCAGCGATTGACGGGCGGGACTTCGGAGATCAAGTTCGTTTCACCGAAAGACGAGCGCACCAAAGACGACCCGTACAAGCGCCAGCCGGACATCAGCCGGGCGCGGCGCATTTTGGGTTGGGAACCAAAGGTTAGTCTCGAAGACGGGTTGCGCCACACAATCGACTATTTTCGTGAGCTGTTTGCGACGGAGGGGCGATGAAGATCCTGGTTACGGGCGGGGCTGGGTTCATTGCTTCGCACGTCAGCGACGCATTCGTCGAGGCAGGACATGAAGTGCTCGTCCTCGACGACCTCTCCTCCGGCAAGCGCGAGAACCTGAACCGGCACGCGAAATTCTACCACTTGGACGTTCAGGATCCGAAGGTTGCAGAGCTCTTTCGGCAGGAACGCCCGGAAGTTCTTTGCCACCATGCGGCTCAAATGGACGTGCGGAAGTCGGTTGCCGACCCCGTTTTCGACGCCCGCGTCAACTTGGTCGGGCTGCTCAATCTGCTTGAGAACGGCCGGCAGAACGGATTACGCCGCGTTCTGTTCTCGTCGACGGGCGGGGCGATCTACGGAGAGCAGGACGTCTTTCCGTGCCCGGAACAGCACAAGACCGAGCCGCTGAGCCCGTACGGGATCGCCAAGTTGGCGAGCGAGAAATATTTGTTCTTCTACCAAGCGCAGTATGGCATTTCGTACGCAGCATTGCGTTATGCCAACGTCTATGGGCCGCGCCAAAACCCGCACGGGGAAGCCGGCGTGATAGCGATCTTCGCGGAGAAGCTGTTGCGCGGCGAACAGCCGGTGATCAATGGCGACGGCAAACAGACGCGCGACTACGTTTTCGTCGGTGATCTCGTGCGTGCCAACCTTCTGGCGCTGACATCGGAATACAGCGGCCCGATCAATCTCGGCACCGGGATCGAGACCGACGTCAACCAATTGTTTGCGCACTTGGTGAAGCTTTGCGGCGCATCCGCCAAAGAGCAACATGGGCCTGCCAAGGCCGGCGAACAGAAGCGCAGCGTCATCGACAGTTCTCTGGCGAAGCGCGTCCTCGCCTGGAAGCCTGAGGTCACGCTCGAAGAGGGATTGCGACGCACCGTGGAGTACTTCCGCGGCCGGGTTGCGAAATCCTGACGGCGTGCGAGTCTAGGAAGAATCGGCCGGGGCGGTGAGCGCATCCGCCGAACACTCCACATGGACATTTCGCGGATTCGCAATTTCTCGATCATCGCGCACATCGACCACGGAAAGTCGACGTTGGCGGATCGACTGCTCGAGTACACCGGGACGATCACCGAACGGGAGCGCACGGCGCAGATCCTGGATAGCATGGACCTGGAGCGCGAGCGCGGAATCACGATCAAAGCCAGCGCCGTGCGCCTGCGTTACAAGGCGCGGGATGGTCACGAGTACATCCTCAACCTGATCGACACGCCGGGACACGTCGACTTCACCTATGAAGTGTCGCGCAGCCTCGCGGCGTGCGAAGGGGCCCTGCTGGTGGTGGACGCGGTTCAGGGCGTCGAAGCGCAAACGCTCGCCAATGCCTATCTGGCGCTCGACAACAACCTCGAGATACTGCCGGTCATCAACAAGATCGATTTGCAGGGGTCCGATCCCGAACGTGTCAAAAGCGAGATCGAGGAGATCATCGGACTCGACGCCTCGGCGGCGGTGCTTGCCAGTGCGAAAATGGGGCAGGGGACAGAGGATGTTCTCGAGGGGATCATTCGACACTTTCCGCCGCCGACGGGCGAGAGCGAAGCGCCGTTGCGGGCGCTGATGTTCGACAGCTGGTTTGACCCGTATAACGGTGTAGTGATGGTGGTGCGAGTGTTCGATGGCAGCTTGCGTCGCGGCACCCGGATCTTGCTGATGGCGAGCGGCAAATCGTACGAGGTGCTGCGTATCGGCGTGTTCGCGCCCCGTCCGCAGGAGATCGACGAGCTCGGTGTCGGTGAGGTCGGCTTCGTCATGGCCGGCATCAAGGAAGTGCACGAGACGCAAATCGGCGATACCGTTACCGAGTCGGCGCGCCCGGCGGCGCAACCGTTGCCCGGGTTCAAGGCCGTGAAGCCGATGGTGTTCAGCGGTTTGTATCCGGCAGACACGGCGCAGTACACGATGCTACGCGACGCGGTTGAGAAGCTGCGCCTGAACGATTCATCGTTCAGCTTCGAAGCGGAGAACTCCGTTGCCCTCGGTTTCGGATTCCGTTGTGGTTTCCTCGGGCTGTTGCATATGGAGATCATTCGCGAACGCCTTGAGCGTGAGTTCGGCCTCAGCCTGATCACGACCGCGCCCACCGTGGCGTATCGCGTTACGACGACTTCGGGCGAAACGTTGACTGTCGACAGCCCGGCGAAGTTGCCGCCCGTGCAAGAAATCGCCAAGCTTGAGGAACCGATCATCCTGGCCACGGTCCACGTTCCCGAGGGCTATCTCGGTGGAGTCCTCGCCCTTTGCGAAGAAAAGCGGGGACGCCAGCGCGAGCTGAAATATCTCGGACGCGGCCGCATCATGGTAATGTACGATCTGCCGCTGAACGAGATCGTTCTGGACTTCTACGATCGATTGAAATCGGTCAGCAAAGGATACGCCTCCCTCGATTACGAATTTCTGGACTTGCGTGAGTCCGATCTCGTCAAGCTCGACATTCGGATCAACGGTGATCCGGTGGACGCGTTGTCGCTGATCGTGCACCGCGATCGGGCCTATCCTCGCGGGCGTGAGTTGGCGGAGAAGATGAAGGAATTGATCCCCCGTCAGATGTTCGAGGTGATCATCCAGGCATCGATCGGTACGAAAATCATCGCGCGTGAAACGGTGAAAGCACTGCGCAAGAACGTCACGGCGAAATGTTACGGCGGTGACATCTCGCGCAAGCGCAAGCTGCTCGAACGCCAGAAGGAAGGCAAGAAGCGCATGAAGCAGGTGGGGCGCGTTGAGATCCCTCAAGAAGCCTTCCTGGCGGTACTCAAGGTCGAAGCGTAGAGGCACGACGGCGTCACCATGCATCCGTCGATGGAACCGCTCCCGTCGATTAGCACGGAACCCGAGCTTGCGCGTGTGACCGAGGCGCGAACCACCAAGTCGCTGTTACGCGAGTACGGCGAGGCGCTCGCCATCGCGCTGGTTCTGGCCTTTCTCATCCGAAGCTTCGGCGTACAAGCCTTCAAGATTCCATCCGGATCCATGCTGCCGACTCTCGAAGTCGGAGATCACATTCTGGTCAACAAGCTTGCCTATGGAATCCATGTGC
This sequence comes from Deltaproteobacteria bacterium, assembly GCA_016200585.1. Taxonomy (GTDB): domain Bacteria; phylum Desulfobacterota; class Binatia; order HRBIN30; family HRBIN30; genus JACQEN01. Next base: position 10,944 of record JACQEN010000153.1, on the reverse strand, counting down.
CGTTCGTCGATGCGGCCTTTTTTACGTTTGGAGCACCGCGGCGGGGTGAGGTCGTGGTGTTCGTCTATCCGCTCGACGCGGAAAAGGACTACATCAAGCGAGTCGTGGGCGTGCCCGGCGATATCGTCTTGATCCGCAATAAGCACGTTTACATAAACGGCACGTTGTGGAACGATCCGGCCGCATATTTTGCAGACGGAGAAGGGGTTGGGCAGGGCAACCAACCGCGTGACAACTACGGTCCTACGGAAGTTCCCGACGGTCATCTCTTCGTCATGGGTGACAATCGGGACCATAGTTACGACAGTCGATTCTGGGGGTTTGTCGACCTCAAGAACGTAAAGGGTAAGGCGTTCCTGGTGTATTGGTCCTGGGGAAACAAGGAACGATGGGTGCGCTGGGAACGTTTGGGTAGGATCATTCGTTGATATTCACGAGGAGCCGCACAGATGAAGCGATGTGGAATGGTATTGGTGGCGATTGTGGCACTCGCGGCCGCCGGGTTTGGTGCAGCGGAAGCACAGCCAGTGTTCCGGGCCGCATCGATCTCCAGCCTGCCCGGAAGTACGGGCGATGCTACGGGCCTGGCCGTTTTGGTCGATGTGACATCACCCGATGGGACAGGCCCGGATGGGGCGCTCGATTTGGTGGTTGCGAGCCTGACGAGCTCCGGGCAAGTGACGGTGAAGATCGGTCGGGGCGACGGAACATTCATCGACGGTCCTTCCAGCAGTATCCTCGGGACGCCAATGGCCATCGCAGCTGCCGACCTCGACGGCGATCAGCATGTCGATCTGCTCATCGGTGACAGCTCGAACTCGATGCGCGTACTCAAGGGGAATGGCGACGGGACGTTCACGCGGTTGGACGGGTACAGCGTCGGCCCGGGTCCCAGAGGAATTGCCCTGGCGGACTTTGATGGAGATCACAAGCTGGATGCGGCGGTTGCATCCGAAGGGACACAGGGCGGCGATGTGCGCATCTTGCTCGGCAACGGTGACGCTACGTTCACGGAGATCATCGACGACATGGGCCACGTCCAGAAGTTCGATGCTGGTTTCATGAGCTCCGGCGCTGCGGCCGGCGATTTCGACGGGGACAATCATGTCGATCTGGCGGTGAGCAATGAATTCAGCAACGACGTAACTATTTTCAAAGGCGATGGGCACGGCAGTCTTACGAAGGTCCAAACACTGCAGGCGGGAGATGGTCCGATCGCGATCGTGGCGCATGATCTGAACGGTGATGGCAAGCTCGACTTGGCCGTGACCAATAGCAACGCCGACAGCATTTCGGTGTTCGTGGGCGCTTCCGGCGGAACGTTCGGCAGCGCCAGGGTGTTTTCGACTGGCACCCTCATCGGAACGCCGCGCGGATTGGCTCTTGCCGACGTCGATGCCGATGGTCATTTGGATCTCGTCGCGGTCAACAACTTCAGCTGGGATGCAGCCGTCCTCTACGGCGATGGCACGGCCCACTTCGCCCCGGCACGATTGTTCGTTGCGGATGCGGAACCGGCTGGAGTGGTAGCTGGTGACCTCAACGGGGATGGCGCGGCGGATGTCGTCGCCATCACACAAGGCGGAGGAAATACGCCGACCGTCGCAACCCTGTTGAGCCGCGGTGACGGAAGCTTGGTGGCGGTCGAAAACCTCCCTGTCGACGACAATCCAAGCTCCGTGGTGTGTGCCGATGTCGACGATGACGGACGCGCTGATGTTATCGTTGGACACAGCGGTACGGATTCGATCCCGGGCACGGTGCGAATATCCTTGTCCCAGTCATCCGGTGGATTCGTTCAGGCCCCGAGCTTACAAGTGACCGGAAAGGAAACCGGTGTCGGGGTTGCTGCCGGAGATTTCAACGGCGACGGTCGGCTCGATATTGCCCTGGTCAATCGCAAACCGGCCAACGTGGCTGTCTTCCTGGGTGGAAAAAAGGGCGGATTCGGTACGATGAAAGCCTACGACATCAGCGCTTCAGCTAATGCTGTTGTGGCGGGCGACTGGAATCGGGACGGTCGGACAGATTTGGCGGTCGTGCAGCAGGGAGGAGCACAAGGTGGGGTGGTCGAGATCCTGTTGGCAACCGCAGCTGGTGGTTTCGGGACACCCGGAAGTGTCGCGACCGATGTGCTGCCGCTCGGAATCGACAGCGGCGATTTCAACAAGGACGGGAAGCTCGATCTTGTCGTAGCGAACAATGGTGCGGCCAACGTTTCTATCATCTTGGGGAACGGCGACGGCACGTTCCTGGCCCCCACGACGACCGGCGTTTCCGGAAGCCCACGCACGGTTGCCGTGGCCGATTTCGATCGCGACGGGTTCGACGACATAGCGGTTGGCCTGGCGGCCGCCCCGACGATTGTGTTGCTCTATGGTGATGGACAGGGACACTTTACTCCCGGGGCGCGGGCTTTGAGCGTTGGCGGTAACGGAATTCCATCGATGGTGACCGCGCGCGACTTGAGCGGAGACGGTATCCCCGACCTGCTCGCCGGGGACGAAGTGAATAGCGTGGTGAAAGCATTTATACGGTCCCCAGCGCCGAATACTCGCAGTTTTACGAGTGGGACGGAGAATACCTTTGGGGTCAATCGCAGGCCGATCAGTGTCTTTGCCGCCGACGTCGACGGTGATGGTCGCTACGATGGCATTGCCGCCGACAGCTCGCCCGCCCCAACCGCGTCGGTTCTTACGAACATCCGGGGCGATGGCCTTTTGCGCGGCGACGGCAACGGTGACGGGCGACTGAGCGCTGCCGATGCGGTAGCGGTGATGCTCAAGGTGCGCGAGTTCAATGGCATACACGCCGAGGATGCGCCAACGCGAGGCGCCTATGCGGCACGTGTGGCTGTCGATGCCAATGGCGACGGAATCGTCACGCTACAAGATGTGTTCGGGCTGACGTATCGTCTCTTCAACCCTTCGTTCGTCGGTTTGTAGTCATGGCTAGTGAAAACGAGCTGCAGTTGGATCTGCAAGCCGCCATGAAGGCGCGCAACACCGAGAAGGTGATGATCCTGCGTGACGTGATCACCGCCATCAAGAACCTCAAGGTTGAAAAGATGGTGGCAAGCTTGCCGGAAGCGGATGTGATCGGGATCATCCGCAAAGAAGTGAGCAAGCGCGTTGAAGCCGTGGGATTCGCCCGCCAGGCAAACCGGCAGGACCTGATCGACAAGAATGAAGGAGAGAAGGCGCTTCTCGAAGCGTACTTACCGCAGCAAATGAGTGCCGAGCAGCTGGAGACGGTCATTCGAACCCTGGCGACCGAAATCGGAAGTACGCAGATCGGTCTGTTGATGGCGAAACTGCGCGAGCGCCACGCCGGACTTTTCTACGGCAAACTGGCGAGTGATCTGATTCGTAAGTTGGCCTGACAGGCGAAGCGCAACAACGTGAGACTCGAACCGAGTCAGCGATCGATTGTGTGGACGGCTTCGGTCTGCTGCCTGTTCGCCATTGCTCTACTGCTCATCCTGGTCGGCGCGTCGACGGGCGCTGCGGCGGGTACTTCGGACGCAAGTACGGTGCGTGTCTTCGCTATCGGAAACAAGCTGGAAATCCGCTACGCCGACACGTACCTGAATTTTCACGATAAGATTTGTGCGCTTGCCGATGCCGGGCATCCACGGCGCGCGGAATTGGTCCAAGCCGGGGTTGACGATGTTGCGTCGCACCTGCCGGGCGCCGACCGCAATGCTCCTTCCCTCAGCGTGGTCAATTTCCCGGAGGATGTGGGCTTGATCGCCGGTTTGATCGGAACACGCGGCGCGGCAGCCCGGCGGGCAAATCTGATCAACGGGGGGTCGGTAGCTGCGTTCGGTTCGTTGATTCAAAAGTACGATCCGCAAATCCGTTACTACTCGGCTCGTTGGCCCGGACTGCCGGTTGTGCGCTACCTTCTTCTGGCGGAGACGGACACGCTCTACCGCGCCTGCTACGAAACATTCCGCGAGCTGGCGCAAACGTATGGCGTGTATGTCACCGCTACTTTCAATGTCGCGTCGGCGCGTCGAGTGCAGCTTGCGGATGATCCGGACTTGGTGCGGCTGTTGCGGGATCCCGACGAAGTAGCGGTGCGTGACTACGCCTACGTCGCCGATGCTCCGGAAGTCTACAATAGTACGTTCCTGTTCGATCCAAGTGGGAATGTTCTGGTCGACGTGGGAAGTGGCTCGGTTGGTCGAAGCCCGGCAGACACGGATGGTGAGATCCGTGGTTCGTGGAGAAAAGCGTATCTCACCGAACCGGAGCAGGATACGTTGCCGCTGGCCTACGGAGCGGTACGCGATCTCGAGGTTCTCGACACGCCCATCGGAAAGATCACATCGGTGATCTCCAAGGACGCGTGGATGATCGATGTCAACGACCGGTTGGACGCAAAGGGAGCGCAACTCGTCATCCAGCCAGAAGCGTTTAGCGAGTGGGCGTTTACCGCTTCACCGTGGCAGCCCGACGGATTCAAGGCCGGTGGGTTTGCGCAGGTCCAACGCAATCCGAGCTTCCAATTCAACGTAACGCCAAGCCTTACGGGTAACCTCTTTGAAATTACCTTCGACGGTCAATCGGCGATCCTGGGCAAGCGCAGCAAGTCAGCGACCACTGGTGGCGCGTTCATCGGACAGGTGACAGACCCCGGGTTCTTGCGGGTTGGTCCGTGGATCCGTGACGAAGTCGAAACGATGGTGCCAATCGAAGAACGGCGCACGGCGCTTGCAACGGACGGTCAACATCTCCTGCCAGGGGCTAAACCGCGGTGCGCCACGGCTCTAGACTACGGCGCCTGTGAGAATGGTTACCGCGAGTCGGTAATTTTCCGAGACCTGACGCTTTCGGCGCCGACGCCAGCAAATTCAGTCGTCGAACAAGCGTCCGCGTTCAGTGCGGCCGTCCGTGTGGATAACAGCCCCTCTGGAGCTCGCTGGGCTCGAGTCGCCGCAGACGCGGATCGTGTTTACATCGTTTGGCAAGACGATCGATTCGGGATGGAAAACATCATGCTGGCGGTGAGTCTGGATGGCGGCAAGCAGTTCCGTGAGCTTCGCGTCAGCGACAATGTCAGCGGAAGCGTGAACGAGATCCGTCCAGCGTTGGCCTTCCATGAGCCGACCGGAAATCTGTTCGTGGTTTGGCAGGAGATGTGTGCGGGCACAGACGACAACTGCGGGAAGATCAAGTTGGCGCGATTCGATCGCCTTGGCGAAAAAATTGGGACCGATGTGCGCGTCGATACAAATGGGGGAAGCGCGGGCAAGTGGAACGCTGCCGTGACGGCCGACAAAGCCGGCAATCCCCTCGTGACCTGGGTTGATGAGCGCGATCACGGACCTCAGGGCATTCCGCTCGAGCACATCTATTTTGCGCGCGGCCAGCATCGAGGGGCAAGCGTTCTGCCCGATGTGCGCGTCGATCGCGGCACTCCCGTCAAGGCCGCCACATCTCTCGACAACAAGTGGAATCCGTCGATTGGGGTCTGGGGGAGACGCATCTACGTCGCCTGGACGGATTTCCGCAACTACAACTGGGATATCTATCTATCCCGTTCTCTGAACGGCCGGCATTTTTCGCAGAATACACGGGTCGATGACTCGACGATCTTCGAACGGTTGCACGATCACCCGTCGGTGGCGACGGACCGCCAAGGTGCGGTTCACGTTGCCTGGGCTGATCGGCGCGCCGTCGATTCCGATACGAACATCTTCTATAGCCGGAGCACCGACGGTGGAAATCATTTTGAGCCGAGTCGGCGAATCGATTCGTCGGCTGAGATGTCAGATCCGGATGCCGGCGTTCCCAGCAATCAATGGGCGCCTCGAATCGTTTCGTCCGCAGCGGATATTTTTGTAGTTTGGCAGGACAATCGCCTCGGCGACAATGACATCTTCATGAAGCAAAGTGCCGATGGCGGGTCGACATTCGAAGCCGACGAGCGGGTTGATGACAGCGGCACGATTCCCAGCAATCAATACCGTCCCGATGTTGCGGTTGACGAAAACGCCGCTGGGAATCGCGTCGTCTACTGTGCTTGGGAAGATGATCGTTGGGGTGGCTCACATATTGCGCTGGCACACCGCCCGACTGCTATGCCGCCTTCTTCGCCTTCGCTTTAGTGTTGGGAACAAAACGGCCACGCCAAGTCGACTGCCACTGCCGGCCCGGACCTTCTGCCTGCGTTTCTTCGGGGTGTTCGAGCTCATAGATCCGACGCAGCAGACCCTTTGGGTCTGTCCAACGGCCCAAGGCATGGAGGGTGCGGTCCCTGGCTTCCCAAGCGACAACGTCCCGACCGTCGATTTGGATGTGAACTTCCTTCAACGCTGCCATAGTCTTCTTCTTCATGGCTCAGCTCCTGAGTCTATTATGGACACGTTAAGTCCGCCATTCAACCGGCTGTTTTCTGCCAATCGTGAAGATTGTGGGAATTGGCCGTCGCCCATAGTACGAACGTAGGCAGGCCGACGGTTTGCCCGAACGGAGGAAAGGTATGCCCAAGCACGTTCTAGATCATGCCGCCCTGCGAATTACCGACCTGACGCGGTCGCGGGAGTTTTATGAGGAACTTCTGGGCTTAACACCCGTTTCGCGACCCGATTTCGGCTTTCCGGGCGCCTGGTACGGCCCGGGACATAGCCAGCTCCATCTGATCGAGCGGGAGGCATCGGGCGCTACTGGCCCCGATCCGACGTCAGCTCACTTTGCCATCGAGGTCGATGATTTGAGCGGACTGCGTCAGCGGCTGGTCGACGCCGGGTATGAAATTGTAGAATTCGGGGATCAAATGTGGGTCAGAGATCCGGATGGCTACACGGTAGAGCTAAGGCGTCCCGGCGCCATGCGGTGAATTCGGAGTGAGAGTTTGGAAGCATTTTTCCAACTCCCACTCGATCAGCGCCCCGGCGAGGTATACCTTGCCGCCCTCTCCCATTTGTACGTAGACAGCGGTTGCCGAGGGATTTCGGGCACCGATCAGAAGCGTTGTCGGTGCGTCGCTATCCCGGAGGCGGGCTTCGACGATGGCTTGGGGCGGCTTGAGGCCAAAGCTGGCAAGGTCGCCGGCTTCGACGCTGATGTCACCGATCGTTCTCAGGGTTGTCAGATCGTTGATGAAGTCGTCGACAAGCGACCGCCGCTCGGTATTGGTCCACACTCCTCCCTCCCTGGCCGTGGTGCGAGTCTCGTTGCGCAAGGTCAGCCGCAAGTCGATGACCAAGGACGCTTCGAAGTTTACGAGCTTGGGACCGGGTGATCCCTGGGCTTGCGAAGTTTGTTCGTCGGATAGGATCCCAGGACGGCTGGGCGGACTGCTAGACGGTGTGTCGAACCAGAAGATCACCGCGACAATGAGTAGTATGGCTGTGGCAATCACAGTTCCGCGTGCTCCCATCGCTAGCGGCTCGCTCTTCTGCGGCGAATTGCTGTCAAGACAATGCCGCCCACGGCGAATGCTCCGGGAACAACTACGGTGCTGATCCAAAATACGACAGTGTCCTGGCTCTCGGTCAAATAGATCGGTGAGATCGAACCGTGCGGTTGACTCTTGTGGCGTACTGCAATCAGCGTCGGATCCTCAGCGAGGAGGGCAATGCTGCTCAGCATGACGTCACGGTTTCCACGCCAGTCGAGTGACAGGTTGCTGGCGAAGTCGGAATCGCCGTAGATGACAAGGCGCGGCAGGCGACCGCTCGTGCTAGCACGCGCCGTTACCATGACGCCGACGGGCAAGGGTCCCGGATGATCAACGTCCTTCCTGAAACGGACGTTGCCATCGGGAGGCCGTCCATCGCCGACGTGCGCCCAGCTCTCTTGGCTGCTCAATGCAAGGGCTACGATCTTGTACTTGCCTTCGGTCGCCTGGTCATCGCCTTCTTGATCATCCGGCAAGATCGTTCGGGCGAGTGGGAAGACGGCAGTATCCAGGTCGGTGCGAAACACATCCTTGTTGAAAGCCGGCACATTCAACATCGAGCTGTCGGTACCCATCAACCGATTACGTTCGTCGAGCACGACATCATCGCCGGGGCGCACGCCGTAACGTTTCAGGAAAGCGACCGCGGCCGGTGGTGCTCCGGGGTCGATCAAAAACAAGAGCTGGCCACCACCTTCGATGTAGCGCGCCAATTGATCGGCTTCCCCAGGCAAGAACGCTTTGGTAGGCCCTGCCTCGACCACAACCGTACAACCTGTGGGAATCCCGTCGGCCGGTACATTAACCAAAGTTGAGGTTTCAAAGCTTTCCTTCTCCAAGGACTTGGCGATCTCGCTGTAGCCTTTACGTTCGTCGCTATCCTGGGGACTATGTTCCCCATGCCCGGTGATGAAACAGACGCGTCGTGCTTGCGTGCGCGTCAGTTTCAGCAATGCGTTGGTGATCTCCTCCTCGTCGACAAGTCGCAGAAGCCGAATCTTTCCTTCGCTTTCTATGACACCTGTGCTTACCGAGCTGACGCCGTACTTGTGAGCCAGGGCGGGCGAACGATCCAAATCGACCAGACGGTAGGAGATCTTGCCTGAGGCCTTCGCAAAGAGATCCAGCGTGTCCTGCATTTCGCGCCGCTGATCTTCCTCCTGACTGTTGTAGAAAGCCGTTATCTGCACGGGAACGCGCAGCTCTTTGGCCACATTCAGTGACGCCGCAGCGAGGCTGAAACGCTGGGTCGGGCTCAAGTCGAAGCGCCAGCTGTGGCGTTCCGCAAGCAGCAGAAGCAACGCGCAGAGCGTTCCCACGACCAGGATTTGAAACGACATCAACGCTGCATGCCGGACATTCTGGCTTTGACGCATGCTCAGATCCCAGTGCTCACGCCACGCCACTTGCGCGCGCCGAGCGATTGCAGACTCAGAAACAAGAAGAAAAAAATGAACAGAACAAAAAATGCGATGTCCTGCGTGTCGATCACCCCACGTGCAAAATTCAGGAAGCGATCGAACAAGGAGAGCTTGAGTAGGATGTGGACGACGTCGATACCGGCGACGGCTTCGTTCCAGGTGACGTACCAGAAGAAGATGAGGATGGCATAGGTTCCCATCGCACTGACGACTTGGTTCTCGGTGAGGCAGGAGACAAAGATCCCGCAGGCGATAAAAGCCGTCCCTAACAAAACCATTCCCAGGTAGCCTGAAAGGAATGGTGCCAGCGCGAAGGGATAGAAGTGGTAGAAGATGAAAGGGCCGACCGCCGTCGGTAGGAGCATCAGCAAGTAGAACAACCAAGCGGCGAGAAATTTACCTGCCAGAACTTCGATGTCGCTGACTGGGTAGGTCCAAAGAAGCTCTATGGTCCCGAGCTTCTTCTCCTCGGAAAACAGCCGCATGGTCAGCAGCGGCAAGACGATCATGGCGCAATAGCGCATATCGAGGTAGACCTGCTGCCAGAGTCCACTCGGCAGCACGAAGCCACCGAAGAGAATGAAATACCGCAGCCAGCTGTAAAAGAACCCGCCGGTCAGCAGCAGAAACACGGCGAGCAGCACGTAGGCGATGTAAGAGCTGAAGTAGGAACGCAGCTCACGACGGCAAACGACCAGGAATTTCAATGTTGGACACTCGGAATGGGAGTTGGCGGCCGATGCACGAGGGTGAGGAAGATGTCTTCCAAGGACAAGGTTACGGCCCGTAGCTCGAGCAGATCCCAGCGTGCGTCGATGATCGCAGTGGCGATCTCGGCCCGCAGGTCGCGATCCGGATCGGTCGATACGGTGAGTGACGTGACGCCATCACTGGTGGCGTATCCTGGTTCAATCGCGAGGATCCCGGGAAGCGATTGTAGGCACGACTGCAGAGCCTCTACCGGAGCACGAACCTCCAACTGAATCCGTGATTTTTTGCGCAGCCGCTGATTGAGATTGCTGGGTGTATCCACCGCCAGGATTTGCCCGCGATTGATGATGATCACGCGGTCGCAGGTCGCCTCGACCTCTGAGAGAATGTGCGTCGACAAGATCACCGTGCCTTCACCCCGCAGCTGGCGAATGAGCTTTCGTACCTCCGCAACCTGTTCGGGGTCGAGACCGGCGGTTGGTTCATCGAGAATCAAGACGCGCGGGCGACCCACGAGTGCCTGAGCAATGCCCACGCGTTGCCGGAATCCCTTGGACAGCGTGCCGATCAGCCGGTGAGCCACGTGACCAATGACGCAACTGTCGAGGGCGCGGTCGATGTCGTGGCCCTTCTGCTTTCCGGCCACGCCTTTCATGTCGGCAACGTAGTCCAGGTATTCTCGTACGGTCATATCAAGATAGAGCGCGACGCGCTCGGGGAAGTATCCGACCACCTGTCGGGCTTGCAACGATTGGCGCGCGACATCAAATCCGGCCACCTGGGCGCTGCCGCTGGTCGGGGGGAAGACGCCACCGAGGATCCGCATTGTCGTACTCTTGCCGGCACCGTTGGGCCCGAGGAAGCCGACGATCTCCCCAGCTTGCACCTCGAATGACACGTCGGAAATCGCGGTGAAGGTTCCGAATCGTTTCGTCAGGTGCTCCGCTCGTATCATCGTCCCCGCATCCTAGTGGAGCCGGAGCATGGCCTCAACTCGACGCCGGGACGGCTTTGGCGAGCATCACGCGTCGACGTGAGAACGATTGGCCTGAGACAACGTTGACAACCTACCGGCCGTGTCGCTTAAACCAAGGAACGGGACGAATACAGATGGGCATAATTCTCGCGACAGAGCAGCCGACACACGCCCGGCAATCCGGTTGGGCGCAATCGAGGGAATAACGAGATGCTAGCCCAGGTGGAGCTGCGCGGCGGGCGCATTCGTCTTCGCGACCTTGCTCGCGACGACTGCTACGACATCTTCGACTACGCGTCGGATCCCATCGTCACTCATTACGCTGGCTGGGAACCGCACGAGTCGCCGGCCGATAGCTTGGCGTACATCGAGCGTTGCCTTGGAGAGGACTGGACCCCGATCACATTTGCCATCGAGCACATCGAG
>JACQEN010000152.1 GCA_016200585.1 Deltaproteobacteria bacterium | reverse complement strand
CACCTGGACGTGACCCTGCGCCTGTTGGTCGCCTCCCATCACTCCGAAGGAGACGAGCGGCGTGCCGTCCTTGAACAGCATGGCGGGGATGATCGTGTGGAACGGACGCTTGCGCGGCGCCAGGCAGTTCGGATGCAGCGGATCGCTGGCGAACCCGTAGCCGCGGTTCTGCAAGGCGATGCCGGTATCGCCCGCAACCATTCCGGAGCCAAAGGCGAAATAGAGACTGTTGATCAGCGAGACGATGTTGCCCTGCCGATCGGCAGTCGTGAGATAGACCGTGTCGGTGCTCGTCTTGACGTTGCCCGGCGCCGCTTGCTTGCGCGCCTTCTTCCGGTCGATCAGCGCCGCTCGCCCCTGAGCGTAGTCCTTGGTGAGCAACTCGCCGAGCGGAATCTCGGCACGCTCGGGGTCGGCGATGTAACGGTTGCGGTCGGCAAACGCCAGCTTCACCGCCTCGATGCGCAGATGCAGCGATTCGCTCGACCCGAGCGCGTAACTCTCGAGATCGAAGTTCTCCAGAATATTGAGTGCGATCAGAGCCGTCAGACCTTGCCCGTTGGGCGGCAGCTCGAATAATCGATGGCCGCGGTAGTCGGCGGAAATCGGTTCAACCCAGGTCGAGGTATGTGCCGCAAAGTCGTCGCGCGTATGCACGCCGCCGTTGGCTTGCGAGAAGGCAACGATGCGCTCGGCGATGTCACCCAGGTAGAACGCTTCGGCGCCGCCGCGGGCGATTTCCTCCAGAGTGCCCGCCAAGCTGGGAATTCGGAATGTCTCGCCTAGTCGCGGAGCACGGCCTTCGACGGTGAACGTGCGCTTGGCGTCGGGGTGCTGCAGGACATTGAAGTCGGCGACCAGACCCCACTGGTGCGCGATGATCTCGCTGACCGGAAAACCGTGGCGGGCGTAGTCGATTGCCGGCTGCAAGACGTCGGCAAATGCGAGCGAGCCGAAGCGTTGCAGGGCTTCGTGCCAGGCGTGTACCGCGCCGGGGACGGTCACCGGTAACATGCCGTGCATCGGCATGTCGGTCAGACCGCGCTCGCGCAGCACGTCGAGCGACAAGGCGGCCGGGGCGCGACCGCTACCGTTCAAACCGAACAGACGTTGCTCGGCCGCGTTCCAGATCAACATGAAACAATCGCCGCCGATGCCTGTGCTGAACGGCTCGACGACACCAAGCGTGGCGACGGCCGTGATGGCCGCATCGATGGCATTGCCCCCGCGGCGAAGAATCTCCAGGCCGGCCTGCGTCGCCAGCGGCTGGCTGGTACACACCATCCCTTGCCGCGCCAGCACCATGGAGCGTTGGGAGCGGAAACCGGAAAGCTGGTTACGTCGAGTCTGGAACATGCGTATCGGCAGGCCCTTCGAAATCAAGATCCGCGTTCATCCATCATGCGGTTTAGAGTCTCTGCAGTATGCGCACGTTGACTCGCCTTCATCGGGCACTTCCATACAGTCTCTCATACTTGCGGTAGTTTGCGAGGACTCGTTTTACGTAGTCGCGAGTTTCCCGGTAGGTGATGCTTTCCACCCACTCGTCGCCGTCGAGCCCGGGGTACTGCTGCCGCCATTTGTCGACGGCGGCCTCACCGCCGTTGTAGGCGGCGAGGATCTTGAGCGGGTCGTTGCCGAAACGGTCGCCGAGGGCGCTCAGGTAACGCGTTCCGAGGGCAATGTTGACGTCCGGGTCGAAAAGATCCGGATCTTCCTTTCCCACTGTGTCGGCGATCCGTTTGGCGGTCGACGGTAGCAATTGCAGCAAACCGCGGGCGTCGACCGAAGAGCGCGCTTGCGGGTCGAAGAAACTCTCCTGGCGCATGATCGCCACGACCAGCAACGGGTCGACCGGTGCGGCGCGACGCACCGTGCTCCAGTACGCCAATGGGTACTTCAACCGATCACGCTCGATCGGGCTGAGGGCGTTGCCTTCGAGGCGTTGAGCGAGCCGAGCCGCTGCTGCCTGCCCGTCCACGGTCGGGTAGGTTGCGACGAGGAAACGCAAAGCCGCCTGATCGTCGGTATAGGCGGCCTCGATGGCTGCCAACTCGCGCCGCGCCAGGGTGAGCTCGCCAAGGGCGCGCAGCTCTCCAGCCCGTGGAGCGTGAAACGGATCGGAAAACGACCCGGGATCGATGGCGAGCGGTGGCACCTCGTCTGGCGCGGTGGCGCCGAGACGCAACGGTCCGGACTTCTCATCGACTCGCCGCTGTGCCCACAACGCATAGTAGCCGTCGGACTCGGTGGCCAGAATACTGCGGTAGAGGCGCCGAGCTTCGTTGCGCGCGCCGGCATTTTCGAGTGAACGTGCTTGCCAATACGTCGAGCTCGTGCCGCTGTCGCTAGCGCGTGCAAACGCCGCCGCTGCGGCACGCCATCGATCATTGCGGTAGTGGATCCAGCCGATGCGCCAGCGCGCTTCGGCTGCCAGCTTGCTGCTGGGATAGCGCGCCGCCAAGGTGGTGTACTCGTCGATGGCATCCTGCGGTCGCCCTGCCCGTTGATCGATACGCGCGAGGGCGTACTGGACGTCGGCTGCCTTGTCGTGCTGCGAATAGCGGCTCATGAAGTCGGCGAAGATGCGCCGCGCCGCGACGTCACGGTCGCGGTTCCATAGAATGGTCCCCAACCGCGATAGCGCCTCCGGAGCCTCCAGGCTCTGCGGGTAGCGATCGGCGACCGTCCACAGGGTCTTCAGTGCCGGTTCGAGTCTTCCACCTCCGTATTCCGCTTCGCCGAGCAATCGCAGAATCAGGGCGGGATCGTTGCTGCCGGGCTTGTCACGCAAGTCGTTGGCCAGGCGTTCCGCTTCCTCGTAGTCGTGCTCGGCGATCAACGAGCGCAACTCGTGCAAGCGGTCGTCGCCACCGGCGACGAGCTCCGGATGCGCGCGTCTCAAAGCCAGGACATTTTCCTTGGCCGCCTTGCCGATGGTCGAGCCGGGCACCTCATCACGCAGCTCGGAAAAGCCCCGATAGGCGACGTCGACGTTGCCTGCCTGGAGCTCGGTTTCGGCGATCGCCAACCGCGCGGCACGTGCCGTCTCCTTGTCGGGAGCAATGTTGGCGCAGCGGTACAGGTGCGCGCGTGCGGCGTCGAGCTTGCCACGCCGCAAGTCGATCCTGCCCAGCTCCAACTCGCTTGCCGGCTCGAAGACGCTCTCGGGGAACTCGGCGGAAAGACGGCCGAGCAGCCGGTCGGCTTCCCATGGTCGGTCCAGACGCAACGCGCCGAGGCCGCCAAAATAGAGATGATAGTCGGTCAATGCAGGGTAGGCCGAGACCAATGCTTTGAAGATGGGGGTCGAGGTCGCGTAGTTGCCTCGACGGTAGGCCTCGTACGCTTGCTGAAATGCCTGACGGCATTCGGCGGGCGTATTCAACGGCAGCGACACGCCCGACCACGGCCAGGAAATCTCCGGCCAAGCCCATTGGATCTCCGACCACTCGCTGCAGCCAGCAGCAACCGTAACGAAAAGCAGCAGCACGAACGCTCGGCGCATGGGATGTGCAGTTAGCCGCAAGCAGGGGCAGGCTGCAACGCTCGATTCACAAGCCGAAAGACGACAGGGGGTGCCACTTGCAGCACCCGGATCAGTTTGTCACTTAGCCCCGATGCCGCAGCTCGTTCTCGCCTCTGCTTCGCCGCGTCGCCGCGAGCTTCTGTCGGCGGCCGGCGTCGACTTTGTCGTCGACGTCAGCGACGTCCCCGAGATTCCGCAGCCGCAGGAAGGTCCTGTAGAATTCGCTCGGCGCTTGGCGCGTGCCAAGGCGCAGGCCGTCGCGGCCCGGCATCGCGATGCGTACGTGCTCGGCGCCGATACGGTCGTCGCGCTCGGCCACCGCATCTTCGGCAAGCCGGTCGACAGCGACGAGGCGCGACAAATGTTGCAGTCGCTTTCCGGCCAGACGCATCAGGTGATCACCGCCGTTGCGTTGGTCGACCCGAACGGCATCGTCGACGGCGTGTTCGTGTCTACCGACGTCACCTTTCGCCAGCTCTCCGCCGCCGAAATCGACGCGTACGTTGCCTCGGGCGAGCCCTCCGACAAGGCAGGAGCGTATGCCATTCAGGGCGGCGCCGGCGCGTTTGTTGTCCAAGTCGATGGTTCGTACCCCAATGTCGTCGGCCTGCCGATCGATGAGGTGCTGGAGCTGCTGCGCTCGAAGGCGCTACTCGCCGCGCAGCCCTGAGTCGGCCCTGCCGGGGGAACGGTGCGTGGACGGCTAGTGTCCCGGGAAAATCAACCGGCGCGGCGGACCGTCACAGTGCCGTAGAAGGGTATCAGCACGTCGTTGTTCACGTCGATCCGTTGACCGTTCGGTTCTGCCTCGATGCCCGGGCCCATGAGCGGGTCGTAGCAGTTGAGCAGCGGCGTCGGATCGAGCCGACTCTTGAACTGCGGCTGGATGAAGGCGCCCAGCTGCGCTTGCAAGTCGAGGCCCGGAATTCCTGCTTCCGCTGCCGCGACTCGATCGAGATAGTCCCAAGGGCTGTTGCAGACACGCGGTTGCGGCGCTGCGATTGTCGCGGTTCCGACGTTTGTATTGATGATGGCGCAGCTCGATTTATCGTCGACCGTGACCGTCACCTGCACGCCCGGCCGTGTGACCCAATGGTATTGCACCTCCAGCCGCGTTCCTTTGCTACCGGCGGGAGCACAGACGTTCCAAGCTACCGGCGAACTGTGGTTCGGCTCGAGCAGAGCCCACGATTCCAGGTGGTCGATCGAGCGGTAGGGAGCCTGACCGGCATCCTGCAAGCGGAACACACTGCGGATGAGCGCTCCCGGAAAGGGCTGCGTATCGTGGTCTTTGAGACGTGTAGGGTCGTCGAAGGCGAGAGCCTTTGCTGGATCGGGATGGTAGAGCTGCGTCTCGCGGTAGGGATTGTAGAAGGCGTCGACGACGGTCTTGCCGTTCTCGACACGACCGCGCGCCATGAACGTCAACGGGTGCAGCTCGGTATCGAAGTTCGTGTGTCCGCAGTCGACGATCCAGTGTCCCATCACCAGCACCCGATCGCTCGTTGCCGGCACAAAGCGGCTGACGATCCCCTGTCGCGACCGCGCCGACATCGCTTCCCAGGTTTGGCCAGTCGCCGGTCCGGCGGCCGCTAGATCGTGTGGCAGCTGGCCTTCGGAAAGCTCGACGTGCATCTCGCCACCGGCTACGCCTCGGCCCTGCGCGGCGTGGGTATAGGGTGCATCGAGCATCACATCCATGTTGAAATCCGATCCGAACGTGTGGTCGAACAGGAAATCGCCGTCGCCAAGCGATGAGCTGGTCGCCACCCCAGCGATCATGATCTCGCTGGGCGAGGCTTTGATGTCGGCGAGACGCTTGGGGACCTTGTAGGCCAAGGCGCTACCCATCGTCAGCTCGGCGAGGAAGCGGCGGTCATCGGCGCCGCAAACGGTTTTAGGGTCGGCCGAAGGGAATTCCCCGTTGGCGGCAACTGCGGCATGCTCGTCGAAAGCCAACAGCGGTTGATCGGAGGCCGATTGTTGAACCGTGGATTCGCCATCGCAGCCGATCAGAGTCGCGATCGCAAGCGGTACAATCAGGGCAAGTTTGCGTAACAAGCTATTCTCCTAAATTTCATCTTGAGCTGCGAAGTACTTTCTTACCCGGCCATGACGACTGCGTCGTGGAAATCTCTTGTTACATTGGATGTCAACGAAGTGAATCGGTCAGGTAGCACGACCGTGAATTGATGAACAGGCTCGCGGATGGTGTCCTGTGCGGCTGTGCCCGCCAATTGCTGAGCGGCCCGCCGACTCGGCACCGGCGAATCAATTCGCCGGCTACTAGCGTTTCGCGACTTGCGGTGCGCGAACCTCTTTGTCACTTAGCCGGAGTGAGCGACATTGCGGGAAATCTCCAACGCGTGCGCGCCCGTATGTCGGCGGCGGCGCAACGCTGTGGCCGTGACGCAGCGGCGGTGCGTCTGATCGGCATCAGCAAGACGCAGCCGGCCGCTGTGGTACAGCGGGCCATTGATGCGGGCTTGGCCGATGTCGGCGAGAACTACGTTCAGGAGATGATCGCCAAGCGGCCCGGCGTGCACGGCGCGGTGACCTGGCACCTCGTCGGCCACTTGCAACGGAACAAAGCGGGTAGGGCGGTGGAGCTGTTCGACGTGATTCACAGCGTCGATAGTCGGGCGTTGGGTCAGGCGCTGGCACGCCAAGGCGAACGCCGCCAGCAAGCCGTGCAAATTCTCGTCGAGGTCAACGTCGGTGATGAAAGGAGCAAGAGCGGCATCGCTATCGATGCGGCGGAGCCATTGATCGCTGCGCTCGGCGATCTGCGCTGGCTGCGGATCGAAGGCCTGATGACCATTCCGCCTCCCGGCTCGAAGCCCGACGATTCACGACCCTACTTCCAGACGCTTCGCCGGCTGCGCGACCGGCTGCGGGCCACTGCCCCCGCGAACGCGCCGCTGCGCGAGCTGTCGATGGGAATGACCGACGACTTCGAGGTCGCCATCGAAGAGGGCGCGACCATGGTGCGCGTCGGGCGGGCGATCTTTGGGGAGAGAACGGGGTGAGCTAGACGGGAGATGGGAGCGCAGACCTTGGGGATGAGGACGACGCCTTGCGCCCGACTCCCGTCTGTTTGGCCTCTTGACCCGCCTTATGCCGTTAGCGGCCGATACTTGATGCGATGCGGTTGATCCGCGTCGGATCCTAAACGCTTGTGGCGGTCGGCTTCGTAGTCCTGGTAATTGCCTTCGAACCACACCACCTTGCTGTCGCCTTCGAAGGCCAGCATGTGCGTGGCGACGCGGTCGAGGAACCAGCGGTCGTGGCTGATCACCACCGCACAGCCGCCGAAGTTCAGCAAAGCTTCTTCGAGAGCGCGCAAGGTGTCGACGTCGAGATCGTTGGTCGGTTCGTCGAGCAGCAACAGGTTGCCGCCGCTCTTCAGCAGCTTCGCCAGGTGCAAGCGGTTGCGCTCGCCGCCGGAGAGATCCTTGACCCGTTTCTGCTGGTCGGGGCCGCGGAAGTTGAACGACGCGGCGTAGGCACGCGAGCTCACCTCGCGCTTGCCGACCAGGATCGTCTCCTTGCCGCCGTCGGAAATTTCCTCCCAGAGACTGCGGTCGCCGTTGAGCGTGTCGCGGCTCTGGTCGACGTACGATGCAACCACCGTCTCGCCGAGCCGCAGAGCTCCGGCATCGGGCGTCTCCTGGCCGACGATCATGCGGAAAAGGGTGGTCTTGCCGGCGCCGTTGGGTCCGATGACGCCGACGATACCGCCGCGCGGCAGGAAGAAGTTGACGTCGTCCATCAGCAGTGTGTCGCCGTAGGCCTTGCGCACGCCCTTGGCTTCGATGACGAGGTCGCCGAGCCGCGGTCCAGGCGGAATGCTGATCTCGGCCACGCCCAGTCGTTTGTCGGCCGACTGATCTTCGGCGAGCAGTTGCTCGTACTGCGCCAGACGCGCCTTGCCTTTGGCTTGTCGCGCCCGCGGCGCCATGCGCACCCACTCGAGCTCACGTTGCAACGTGCGCTGGCGTGCCGAGGCTTCTTTCTCTTCTTGTGCGAGGCGCGACTGCTTCTGGTCGAGCCACGAAGAGTAGTTGCCTTCCCACGGGATGCCGGCCCCGCGGTCGAGCTCGAGGATCCAGCCGGCGACGTTGTCGAGGAAGTAGCGATCGTGGGTGACCGCGACGACCGTACCTTTGAACTCCTGTAAATGTCGTTCGAGCCAGGCAACCGACTCGGCATCGAGATGGTTGGTGGGCTCATCGAGCAGCAGCATGTCGGGCTGCTGCAGCAGGATGCGACACAGAGCAACGCGGCGGCGTTCACCGCCCGAAAGCTTGCTGACATCGGCGTCGCCGGGAGGCAGCCGCAAGGCTTCCATCGCCATCTCGACGTGGCGGTCGAGCTCCCAGACGTTGCCGGCGTCGATGGCGTCTTGCAGGCGGCCTTGCTCGGCTAGCAGCTTCTCCATCTCGTCGTCCGACATCGGTTCGCCGAGCTTCATCGAAATCTCTTCGAAGCGCGTCAGCAAGGCGCGCTTGTCGGCGACCGCCTCTTCGACGTGTTGCAGCACGTTCTTCTGTGGATCGAGCTGCGGTTCCTGCGGCAGGTAGCCGACCGTCGTGCCCTCGGCGGGGAAGGCTTCGCCGGCGAAGTCCTTGTCGACGCCCGCCATGATGCGCAGCAGCGTGCTCTTGCCGGCGCCGTTGGCGCCGAGGACGCCGATCTTGGCTCCGGCATAGAATGACAGCCAGATCCCGCGCAGGATCTCCTTGCCCTGCGGCGTGACCTTGCGAAGATCTTTCATGGTGAAGATGAACTGCGGCATCGGTACGTGGCTCTCCTTTAGAATATGGGTCGACCGCGCAACGTAGCAGGCGAAGGGAAGGTCTCAACTACACCAGCTGCTTTCGACGGGCGAGATTCGGATAGCGGTGTGCTTTTGCTAGCCCAAACCCGCCAACGCTGTTGTGCGGTCGGCGAAGAGGCGAAAGATGGGTGAGAAACCGGCGATGTCGAGAACCTCGCGGACGGTGTGTTTGAGCCCCGATAGCGCGACCGTGCCGTCGACGGTCTTGAGCCGCTTGGCGGCAACCAGCAACACACGTAGGCCGGCGCTGCTGATATAATCAAGCCCGGCGCAGTCGACGAGCAGCTTCTTGGCGCCGCCGTCGATCTGCTTGAGCAAAGCGCGCTCAAGGTCGGGGGCATTGCTGGCGTCGAGCCGGCCGTCGATGGCGACGATGAATGTGTCGTTGTGCTTGGCTTCGGTGATCGTCATGAATCCTCCGCGTGAAGACGGGAGTCGGGAGCAGGGGAAAGAAAGAGTGTCACCCGTCCAATCCTCCCGTCTCCCGTCGGGTAATCTGTTTGCTCATCACCAGCACGTTCTTATCGTGCTCGCGCTTGTACTCCAACTCGTCCATCACGCGGCGCACAATGTGAATGCCGAGACCGCCGATCGGACGCTCTTCGAACGGCTGCTGCAAGTCGGGCGCGGCTGCCGACAACGGGTTGAACGGCCGTGCGTCGTCTTCGATTTCAAAGCGCCACGTGCCGTCGCCGAGATGGCAACGGGCGATGATCTCGTGAGTCGCTTCGTCTCCGTACCCGTGCGAGATGATGTTGGTCAGCACCTCGTCGAGCGCCAAGTTGCACTCGAAGACGGCGTGCGCCGGCACGCCGTGCGCTTCACCGAATTCGTCAATCAACGCGGCGACGCGCGCCAGCTCGCTCAGGTCGTTACGCAGCGTGATGGTCATCGTGGCGCTGGCAGTGCTGGCCAGCCGGCGCACGCACAGCGCCGTGACGTCGTCGCTTTGCGGGGTTTCGCCGGCATGAACCCGCACCGCCGCAACGATGTCGCCGATCAAAGGCTCGGTGGCCGACGTGACGTTGCGGGCGAGCGCGATTTGCAATCGTGCTTCCGAAAATAGATTGCCGGCAGCATCCATCGCCTCGGTGATGCCGTCGGTGTAGAGCAGCAGCGCGTCGTCGGGCGCGAGAATGACTTCCTTCACGCCGTACGCCGCCTCGGGGAGCACCCCGAGCGCCACGCCGGGAGTGCGCGAAAGAGTCTCGACTTCGCCGGAGCGTCGCAAGAGCATGGGCGGATTGTGCCCGCCGCTGCTGTAACGCAAGCGTCCGCTTTCGGTATCGAGGATGGCGTAGAAGATGGTGACGAACATTTCGGCGGCGTTGT
Organism: Deltaproteobacteria bacterium; assembly: GCA_016200585.1. Taxonomy (GTDB): domain Bacteria; phylum Desulfobacterota; class Binatia; order HRBIN30; family HRBIN30; genus JACQEN01. The sequence goes on along the minus strand of JACQEN010000152.1, from coordinate 16,429 downwards.
CGAGACAGAGCAGATGATTGACGTGCTGCAAGCAGTCGGCGGGCGACATTCCCTGCAGCGCGATCGACTTGAGCAACGTCCGGCTCATCGACATGAAGATCGCCGCCGGCATGCCCTTGCCCGACACGTCGCCGATGACCAGTGCCAGGTGCGTATCGTCGATCAGGAAGAAATCGTAGAAGTCGCCGCCAACCTCGCGCGCCGGAATCATCGTCGCGTAGAGCTCGAAGTCGTCGCGGCCGGGAAACGGCGGGAAGGTCGCCGGTAGAATCGATTGCTGGATCTGCGCGGCGATGTCGAGCTCGTGACGCAAGGCGAGAAGCTGATCGTGCTCGCGTACGGCGTTGCGCAGCGCTTCCAGCTCCCGGAGCATCTTCTGAACGGTGACCTCCATGTCTTGGAAGTCGATCGGCTTGGTGAGGAAGTCGGCGGCGCCGCGGTTCATCGCCGTGCGGATGTTGTCCATATCGCCGTATGCCGAAACGATGATCGCCTTGAGCACCCGGCCGAGCTCGTTGAGCTTTACCAGGAGCGTCAGGCCGTCCATCTCGGGCATGTTGATGTCGGTCAAGACGATGTCGACGTCGTCGACCTGGCGTAACTGCTCCAACGCTTCGAAGCCGTTGCGCGCGAACAGCAGCTCGTACTCGCCGTCGCGGACTTGGCGGCGGAACTTTTGCCGCATCAACGGTTCGATGTCGGGCTCGTCGTCGACGATGAGGAGCTTTACGGCCATGGTCACGTTCCCGGGCTTACGTCATTTCGCGGATCTGGACCGTGCCTTCGCGTGCTTCTTCGTCTTCGGCGGCGTGATCTGCACGTCGTTGGCGAAGCGTGGCAGGACTTCGTACGTCCGCTCGTACAGCCCTCCGAAGCCGACGATCGTGACCGGCTCGCCTGGATGCACGCGACCGACGTCGATCGCCGTCGAGGTGTGGACGAACACTTGCACGGCGCCGCTGCCGTCGTCGACGGTGAACTTGTAGCCGTACGGCAGGTCGTCTCTGACCGTTCCGCTGACCTGGCCGCTGATGCGCAGCAGCCGTCCCAACGTGGTCTCATTTACCTTGCCTGTCGCCACAGCCTGGGGCTCGATCGCTGTCGCGCTGCTCAGCTTGACGACGTTGGCGGTGGCGGCCGGAACGATCGTCAGCTGGCCGTGGTTGCCGCTCAGCTGGCCGGTCACCCCGATGGTTTGCCCGACTTCGGCACCTGTATTCACCGGCAGGCTGACGTAGATGCCGCCGCTTGGATCCTGCAGCGCAAAGCCTTCGTCGGCGGTCGACGATTGAAACAGGCCGGCTGGAACGGTGACCGAACCGCCGACGGATACCAGTGCGCCGGGTTTCAGTTGGCGCGCCTGGGCGATCGACAGGATGGCGGTCGGATGAGCGGCACAGCCGCTGACGGTGAGCAGCAGCGCGAAGAGTAACGTCGGACTGGACAGGAGACGGGAGACGGGGGACGGGAGTGATCTCATCGGGCTTCGTCCACCATTTCTTTTCGCGGCAGCTCGATGATGAGCTCGGCGTATTCGCCTTCGATGCTGTCGATCTTCAGTTGACCGCGATGTTGTTGGACGACGATATCATGGCTGATCGACAGGCCCAATCCGGTCCCTTCCCCAGCCGGCTTGGTCGTAAAGAACGGCGTGAAGATATTTTCCATCGCAGCGCTCGCGATGCCATCGCCGTTGTCGCGGATGCGGATCTCCACATGCCGCGGGTGAGCGATGGTCCGCAGGCTCAGTTTGGGAGTGAACCGACCGCCCAAGCGCCGGTGCTTCTCGGCGACGGCATAGCAGGCGTTGCCGATGATGTTGAGGAAGACGCGGCCGAGATCCTGCGGCACAGCGAACACGGTTCCGGCGGCAGGATCGTACGACGTGTCGATAGCGATTTCCAAACCGGGCTCACGTCCGCGCCAGCCGTGGTACGCCAACGCCGCATTTTCCTCGAGCAATGCGTTGACGTCGGTGGGCTGTGCTGGCTCGCCGCCGCCGCTGCGGGCGTGTTGCAGCATGCTACGTACGATTGCGTCGGCGCGTTGCCCGTGCTGGCGAATGCGCTCGAGGTTGGCGGCAAGGTCGGCGACCGTTTCGTCGACCGAGTCACGCGCTTGCGGTTCGAGTCGCTGCGCTTGCTCGCCCAGCGTAGCTTGCAGGTCTTGCATCAGCTCCCCCGAGAGCTGAGCAAAATTGTTGACGAAGTTGAGGGGGTTTTTGATTTCGTGAGCGATACCGGCTGTGAGCTGGCCGAGCGCAGCGAGCTTCTCCTGAGTGACGAGTTGCGCTTGCATGGCGCGCAAACGCTGCAATGCAACTCCGAGCTCGGAGTTCTTCTCCTGCAGCTCCTGGGTACGGTCGACGACCTTTTGCTCGAGCTCGGCGGCGGCTTGCTGCAGGCGAGAATAGAGTTGGGCGTTCTCGACGGCGACGGCGACGCTTCCAGCCAGGGCCTCGAGGAACTCCAGATCGTCGTCGTTGAATCCGCCGCGATGACGATTGACGATCTGCAGGACGCCGAGGCTGCCGCCGCGTGCCTTGAGCGGCGCGCACAGCATGTTGCGCGAGTGAAAGCCGCTGTGGCGGTCGGCGGCGGAGAAAAAGCGCGGATCGTTGGCGACGTCGTCGACGCGCAGCGCTTCTCCGCTTTGCAACGTCGCGCCGGCGATGCCGCGCTCGGCTGGGAAGCGCAGACTGCGCAAGCGCTCGGCGACGGCCGGGTCCTCGTCGACGACGAACGGGAAATAGAGCTCGTTGCGTTCAGCGTCGAGCAACAGCAGCGAAGCCCCTTCGGCGTCGAGTACCTCGCGACACTTTGCGATCACGTAGGGGACCAGCTCGCCGATCTGCAACCGAGCCGCGAAACTGCAGCCCAGATCGAAGAGCAAACGCGCCCGTGCATTGCCGTCGCCAGTTGCCACAAAGCTCTATCCTGCCCGTTGGGCACGAGCCGTCAAGCGCATAGATTCCTTCGGCAGTTGCCACCTCCGAGCGCCCTTCATTGTGAATCACACTGAGGCATCATCACTGGGCCGACCACCATTGACCTTCGCCTTTTCTTCGATTACTGTGGGCGTCGGTTGGAGGTGGAGGATGGGGATGTGGGATGGCTCGTTGATCGAGGAGGCCTGGCAGGCCGACGACGTGTTCGAGGTTCACGAGACGATGGAGATCCCGCTGTTAGGTTTGGTAGCTGCCGGTGAGCCCTATCGGGCATTTCCGCTCGACGAGACGCTAAGTGTACCGACGACGTTGTGGGGTGGAAGACAAGTTTTCGCCCTGCGGGTACGCGGCAGCTCGATGATCGACGAAGGCATTCACCACGGCGACTACTTGATCGTCGAGCCGCGGCAGACAGCCGACAATGGGACCACGGTGGTTGCCGAGGTCGATGGCGCGGTGACGGTAAAAAAATATTTCCGCGACGCCGACGGCTCGATCCGTTTACAGCCGGCCAACCCGGAAATGCTGCCGCTGACGATCCGTTCCGAAGGTATCCGTATCATCGGCGTCGTGGTTGGTGTACTGCGCAAGTTCGGCAACGGGCCGACAACCAAAGCGGCCGAACCCGTGGTCGAGCCGGCGTTCCAAGCGCCCCGGCCAGTGGCGAACGTCAAGCCGCGATCGGCGGCGCCACCGGACAGTGTCGCCATTGATCTCGCCGTGAACGCGATCGACAGTCAGCTGGTGCGCTGGAACGCGGCGATGGCGCACGCAGCGCAAGACAAACGGTTGCGCCAGCACGTCGTCGAGATGGCCGAGCTCAGTCGCGACTTGCAAGCGCTACGCGAGTGGTGCTCGCGCACCAGCAAACCCAACCTGCGCCGGGCATTGCTGATCGAAGCCAACCGTATCATGCGTCGCATGCAACGCTTCGCCAATGTCACGCCGGTGAAGCTGCCGGTGATTCACTAGAGGTCTTGAGGGATCATTTCTTCCGCTGCCGCAGGTATTCGATGATGGGCGGCAGAATGGAGATGAAGACGATGGCGACGATGACGACGTGGAAGTTGCGTTTGACCACCGGGACGTTGCCGAAGAAGTAGCCTGCCACGGTGAACGACACCACCCACGCCAAGCCGCCGACGACGTTGTACGTGGCGAACCGCCCGTAACCCATCTTGCCGATGCCGGCGACGAACGGCGCAAAGGTGCGGATGATCGGCATGAAGCGCGCCAAGATGATCGTCTTGCCGCCGTACTCTTCGTAGAACTCGTGGGTGCGAATGAGGTGGCGCTTGTTGAGCCAGGGCGAGTCTTCGCGATTGAACACCGCTGGGCCGACACGGGCGCCGATGGCGTAGTTCGTTGCGTCGCCGAGGACGGCGGCGATACTCAGCAAGGTGAGCGCCAAGGGCAAGCTGATCGCCGAATTGTCGACTGCGGCAAGTGCGCCGACCGCGAACAGTAGCGAATCGCCGGGCAAGAACGGTGTCACCACCAACCCGGTTTCACCGAAGATGATGACGAACAGCAAACCATAGAGCAGGGGCCCAAGCTTGAGGGCCAACATGTTGAGGTTGACGTCGAGGTGCAGGAATATATCGATTGCTTGGTGGATCAAATCCATCGTCTCTCCGGATGAACGGGTACGGCGCTGCCACGGCGTGCGTTGGGGGGCCCGTGTAACACAGACGTTGCATCAGCCGCAACGTCGAGCACGCGAGCGTGCCGCCGCTTGGAGCTTCCAACCAACGGCGGCCGAGCTAGCCGAGCAGCAACAGCGCCGGGCGCTCGAGCACGTGTTTCAGATCCTCGAGGAAGCGACCGGCTTCGACGCCGTTCAGGACTCGATGATCAACCGAGAGCGTCATGCGCATCGTCTTGGCCACGACGATTTGACCGCCACGCGCCACCGGGCGCTCTTTGATGGTCCCGACGGCCAGGATCGCGGCTTGCGGTGGCGTAATGACGGCGCTGAACTCGTCGATGTCGAGCATCCCCATGTTCGAGATCGAAAACGTCGCACCCATCATCTCGGCTCCGCTGAAACGACCGGCCTGCGCCTTCGCGACCAGTTCCTGTGCTGCTGCGGCGATTTGCGCCAGCGACATTTCCTGGCAGCGATGTACGACCGGTGCGACCAGACCATCGTCGAGGGCAACGGCGATACCGATGTTGATGTCGTCGTGGACCACAATCGCTCCCTTGTCCCACGCGGCGTTGACACGCGGATGTTTGGCCAGGGTCAATGCCAGAGCGCGGATGAGCAAGTGCGTGAAGGTAACGCGTGCGCCGATGGCACCGCTTTCGGTCAGCGTGTTGCGCAAGCGTGCTGCCTCACTCATGTCGACCTCGCAGGTGACGTAGAAATGCGGCGTGTCGCGCTTCGACAGGGTCATCTGTTTGGCGACGGTCTGCCGCAGTTTCGAAATCTCCTGACGTCCGCTGCCGAGCTTCGCGGCTTCCGCGGTGCGCGGCTTCCACGTTGCCGACGGTGGAGGTGCAGCGGGCGCAGCGACTACCGGTGTCGTTGTCGGCTTGACGGGTGTCTTCGGCACAGGAGGCGAGGGTGGTGCCTGCGGCTTCAACTCCGGCGCTGTGGTCACCTGAGTTGGTCTTGCCGGCGCGCCGGCCTTGGCCACCGCCGCAGGTTCGGGTGTCGTTGCGCCTCTTGATTTCTCGTCGGGGCGAGCTTGGCCATCCTCCAGGACGGCGAGCACGGCTCCCACCGCTGCGGCACTTCCTTCCGGCACGCGGATCTCCTGCAGCACTCCCCCGGCTTCGGCTTCGAGCTCCATGTCGGCCTTGTCGGTTTCGACTTCGGCGATGATCTCGCCGGGCTCGACCCGATCGCCGACGGCTTTGAACCAGCGAAGAATCGTGCCTTCCTCCATGGTGTCACTGAGCTTCGGCATGGTGATCTGCGACGGCATCGCGCGGCTCCTCCCGGTTCCATTATGCGCCAAAGGAGCGACAATTGAACCCTGCTGTGCCGAATTGGCGGACCCGACGAGCGAATCGAGATCGTGGCCTTGGCGTCTGCAAGCGACGAACGGCTCTGCTACGAGCGGCACATGAGCCAAGCCGCAGGCGTGATCTTCGACATGGATGGAGTATTGGTCGACAGCGCCGAAGCGCACCGTCGTGCCTGGGAGCAACTCGGCAACGAGATTGGCGTCCCGTTCACCGCCGAAATGTTTCGACGCACCTTCGGCCAGCGCAACGCCAGCATCATCCCCATGTGGCTTGAACGCGACGTCGACGCGGACCGTGTCGCAGCGCTCGGCAATCGAAAAGAAGAGATCTATCGCGCGCTGGTGCGCAGCGGCGACGTTCGCATCTACCGCCGCATTCCCGATTTGCTTGCAGAGCTGCGTGTGGCCGGAGCACGGCTTGCCGTTGCTTCCAGCGGACCACGTGCCAACGTCGATCTGCTGATCGAAATCATGCGCGCCAATGGTATGTTCGATGCGGTCGTGGCGTCCGAGGACGTTGTCCACGGCAAGCCGCATCCGGAACCGTTCGCTACCGCCGCTCGGCGTTTCGACGTCGATGCGCGCCGCTGCGCGGTGATCGAAGATTCCGTCCATGGCATCGAAGCGGCAAAGCGGGCGGGTATGCTGGCTGTCGCTGTACTCACGTCGACGCCGCGCCCGACGCTTGCCGCCGCCGGCGCCGATTTGTTCGCTGCCGAGGTCGGTGAAATCGAGCCGGATGTTCTGTTGAAGCAGCTGCAGACCGCCGACGGGCTCGGAGGTTGCTGAAAACGGTTTCAGAGCCCTTCGACAGGCCTAGCGCGGGCGAGGCATGCGCAAGAGCGTAGCCGACCTGCACCGGCGCGCCGCCCTCTCGCAGCGCGCCAACGAACGCTACCTCGATGCGCTGTCGGCCGTCGATGACCCCCCCTTGCTCGCGCATCTTCGATGCCTTCGTCAGACCAGTGGTTGACGATCGCCACCGCTTCTGCGCCCTGCGTCTGAGCGATCCGGGCGAACTTGCGCTCCTCGAAGCCGTTTCCCGTGGCGAGTTCTTCACCACAGGTTTCCGCAACCGTGACCTGCGACGCCTGCTCTATGCGCGGCCCCAAACCAAAGCCGACGATCGCAAGCGCTCCGGCCGCCTCTCCCGCTTGCTCCGCCTTCTTCGAGTGAGCAGCACACCTTCTGCTCATTTCCCAAAGACTTTCGGCCATAGTAGACTAGGGCGAGTGGAATGCTTCTTTGAAAATGACTACCCGACCGTTCGTGCTGAGGTCGTCGAAGCACGAGTTGAGTGAAAATCGACATTCTCGGTAGCGAGAGGGAGTGAAGGAGTTTGAAGATGGCGAGCAACGGAATCAAGGATCGTGTCGCAATCGTGGGTATGGGGTGCACGCCGTTCGGCGAGCATTGGACCAAGGGACCCGAAGATCTTCTCGTCGATGCGGCAAAAGAAGCGCACGCAACTTCCGGTATCGACCCGGCTCAAGTCGACGCCTACTGGCTCGGCACCATGGCCAGCGGCATCTCCGGGCTGATGCTGTCCGAGGCGTTGAAGATTCCCTACAAGCCGGTGACGCGTCTGGAAAACATGTGTGCTACTGGCAGCGAGGCGATTCGCAACGCTGCCTACGCCGTTGCCAGCGGCGCCTACGATCTGGTCATGGCGATCGGTGTCGAGAAGCTGAAGGACTCAGGTTTTTCGGGATTGACCGGGTCCATGCCGCCGGGCGACGGGACGCAGTCGAGCATGACCGCTCCGGCAACCTTCGCCTTGCTGGCGCCGGCGTATGCCAAGAAGTACGGCGTCGAGGAAGAGACCTTGAAGCAGGTGCTGGCGCGCATCGCCTGGAAGAATCACAAGAACGGCGCCAAGAACCCGAAGGCGCAGTTCCGCAAGGAAGTGCCGATGGAGACGATCTGCAAGTCTCCGCCGGTCGCCGGGATGCTCGGCATCTTCGACTGCTCGGGAGTCAGCGACGGTTCGGCGGCGGCGATTCTCTGCCGTGCCGAGGACGCGCACAAGTACACCAAGAATCCGATTTTCATCAAAGCGCTGTCGTTCGCCGCCGGGCCGGCGCACGGCTACTTCAGCCAGGACTACGACTTCACGAGCTTCCCGGAGGTCGTCGAGAGCTCGCGCGACGCCTACAAGCAGGCCGGCGTGAAGGATGCGCGCGCAGAGATCAGCATGGCCGAGGTGCACGACTGTTTCACGCCGACCGAGCTGGTGTTGATGGAGGACATGGGGTTTTCGCCGCGCGGCGATGCGTGGAAAGACGTTCTTGCCGGCCGCTTCGACGGCGAAGGCCCGCAACCGGTGAACCCCGACGGCGGTCTCAAGAGCTTCGGCCATCCGATCGGTGCCAGCGGCCTGCGCATGATGTACGAGATGTGGCTGCAGCTGCGCGGCGAGGCCGGCCCGCGCCAGATCAAGAATCCCAAGCTCGGGTTGACGCACAACCTCGGTGGTGCACCTGGACGATGCGTGAGCTTCGTGTCGATTGTCGGAGGATAGAGCGCGAGGCGATTCCAGCCTTGCTACTTTTGCAGGACCGCCTTGAGCTCGGCGCGGCTGGTGCCCAATGTCCGAAGGGTTGGCAGGAGGCCATGTTCCACAAATAGCCGTGTGCTGATCCCCGCGCCCGAGCTTCGCAGCCGCTGTTGGTAGTCGGGGATCAGACCGTCCCCCGGCATTTTGAAGCGTGAGATCACGTACGCAAGATCGGCGAGGGTGCCGGCGCGATCTTCCGAAAGATCGAGGCTGACCATGGCGCGATAGAACCCAGCGTGAGCAGCTTCGTCCCGGCTCAGAAACGAGAAGATGGCTTGGCGCACCGGGTCGCCCTCGCGGATCGCCAGATCCTTTTGTGCCTTGTACGCAAGGTATGTTGCCACTTCTTGAAGGGCACCGTAGCAATACATTTGGCGGCGCGTTGGGAAGGGCAATTGCCAGGTGCTGGAGAATACTTCGCTCTCAAACGCGGCAAACTGCGCTGAGAAGGTTTCGATGCACCGTGCCCTCTGCTCGGTGTTGGTCGAGGCATCGAGATCAGCCCATGGGATGTCGTCGAAGACATTCCAACGCCGCTTGCGCTCCGCGACCTCGAAAAACTCCAGGTACGTACGGTAAGCCTTCTCGTGAACGGTGGGTGAACTACTCATGGTCGATTCCTGGAAGTCGCTGCCGCTGCTCTGGCAACCTTCGGAGCGGTGTCAGGCAGGTTTAGTTGGACGAAAGGACAACGTATCGGATTGGGGTGAAGCAGTTCATCGACTCGCGAAGAATCACTCTAAACGGTGCGCTGTTCGCCGGCTCACCCAAACGCCTTCAGCGCATTCAGTAGCCAACTTACCTCCCTTAGCTACCACTCTGTGGGGGGAATCACCACGATGTTGGCAAAAATAGAAGTGGCCAACCCTCACCCCAAGAGATGTTATCGATGAAGAGGAAAAAAGCCCCACAACTCACTGGAAGTTGCGGGGCTTTGAATGGTTGCGGGGGGAGGATTTGAACCTCCGACCTTCGGGTTATGAGCCCGACGAGCTACCGGACTGCTCCACCCCGCGTCGAAGAACGCGCTAAGTAGCCGCGGTTCTGTGGGATGTCAACTCAGGTCTGGTGGACGGCTGGACGATGATACGCCGGCCGTGCCCTATGCCGCACCGGGCCTGCCCCAGAGCGCTGCTTGCGGTTCGTCGGCCAACGACCAGACGCGTTCATGCAACTCGTCGACCAGATCGGGATCCGACAGCAAAATCCGTCGCTGCTTGGCATCCAGCGCCTTCGGCCCGCTGGCGAGCGCGCCTTCAAGCAACGTATGCCGCGCGGCTCGGATCGATGCGTTGCGCGACCGTCGCCGGCCCAGCAAGACGCGGTGCAAGGCGTTGACGAAGGGATCGACGACCGCGCGCACGAAACCGTCACGTTCGGCTGGATGTAGCCGAGCGGCCTGGCGCTCCGCCTCCTCTTGGTGCCGGTCGAGGTCGAGCAGCTCGCGTGGCCGCGTCGTTTCTTCCGGGATGAGAAACAATCCGCGGCGCCTAGCCCGTTCTCCGAGGCTGACGCGGCTGCTGTAGACCGACGTCGGAATCGACAGAATCAATGCCACGATGATCGGCGTCACCCACCAGAAATAGGTTGGGTTGAGCCAGTAGAGGCCGACGGCCCAAGCACTGGCGACAACGGTGTCGGCGAGGTGATGGCGGATGGCGGCGCGCCAGCCGGTCTCTGCGTCGCCACGTCCCTGCGACGTCCACTGCACCGTTCGCCCGAGCAGATTCTGCACGACGAAGCGGCTGTGGAAGACCATGCGGATCGGCGCGAGCAGACTCGACAGCAGGATTTCGAGGATGACGCTGATCAACAGTTTGAAGAATCCGCCGAACGCCGGTGCGCTGCGCTTGACGACGATCAATGCGACGCTGAGGAACTTGGGTAGAAACAAAATCATTCCGGTGACCGCCATCAGGTACATGGCCCAGTCCGGTCGCCACACCGGCCAGTGTGGGAAAAGGCTCTTGCCGTTCGGGAAGTACTCCGGTTCCCAGAAGACGTCGCGAATCGCTTCGATCGTGCTCACCACCAGGAACGCGTTCCACAGCAGCGCCGAAAAGTACGACAACACGCCATTGATGAACAGGGCGCGATGGGCGCCAAACAAACCTTCGGTGAAAAGCAGGCGCAGGTGCTGCAGATTGCCCTGGCACCAGCGCCGATCGCGGCCCATCTCTTCCAACAGCGTCGACGGCACTTCCTCGTAACTGCCGTCGAGGTCGAAGGCGAGCCACAGGTTCCAGCCGCTGCGACCCATCAGCGCCGCTTCGACGAAGTCGTGACTCATGATCTCGCCGCCGAGCGGCGGCTTGCCGGGCAAGCGCGGCAAGCCACAATGATCGATGAACGGTTTGCTGCGAATGATGGTGTTGTGTCCCCAGTACTGGCCGTCGCCGAGCTGCCAGAAATGCAACCCGGCGGCGAACATCGGTCCGTACACGCGACTGGCAAACTGCTGCACGCGTGCCAGCAGCGAGCTGCGGTTGACCGCCGTCGGGGCGGTTTGGATCATGCCGACGGTCGGATTCTTGTCCATCAACTGAACCAACCGCACCAACGTATCGCCGGCCATGATGCTGTCGGCGTCGAGCATGATCATGTACGGATACTGCTCGCCCCAGCGTCGACAGAAGTCGGCGACGTTGCCGCTTTTGCGTTTCTGTCGCACCTTGCGACGCCTGTAGAAGATGTGATCGAAGCCGCTGACGTCGCGACACCACGAGGCCCAGGCCTCTTCCTCCTTGATGCAGGTGCTGGGGTCGGCGCTGTCGCTGAGCACGAAGAAATCGAAGTGGGCCAGCGCTCCGGTGCGTACCAGCGATTCGTGAATGGCGCGCAATCCGGCGAAGACGCGGTCGACCGGTTCGTGACAGATCGGCATGACGATGGCGGTGCGACCGTCGGGGACGAAGCTGCGCCAATCGACCGGCGGTAAGTTGGTGATGGTGAAGCGATCGCGCCGCACGGCCAGCGTGAAGAAACCGAGCATCGCCGTCCAAAAGCCGATCGAGATCCATCCGAACAGCGCGCCGAAGAACAACACGATGATCAGCTCAAGCCAATCGCCACCTTGATGCGGCAGCACGCTCTGCATGAAGCCGCTGGCAACGACGCTCGGAATCAAAACCAGGATCATCAGCAGAATGCGGCGCCGGCGTGCGGCTCCGATCCACGGCAGGTTGTCGCGTTGGTGGTAGAGCGCGCGTCCGCGCATGACCTCACCCGGACGCGGCGGCGGCGTCTTGCCCTGCAGTCGATTGAATACACGGCGCGAGAACCGGCGCTCGATCTTTTCCGGAACCATCGAGCGCCGCACCAGGCGTGGGGCGGGCGCAATGCCGCCTTCCTGCAGCGGTGTCGCTCCCTGCCGGCTCGCTCCACTGGCGAGGCGGGCATCCAGCCATGTCTCGAGACGCCAGACGAGCATCGCAGGCAAAACGGAATGCCAGGGCTTTGGTACAACCGGGTTGTGTTCCGGAATCAATCTCCGAAGCGCTCGTAAAGTCGCCGCGACTGCACCTTGCCCGTCGCTCCAATCGCGTTCTTGCAAGGCGCGCTCGATTGCCAGCCGCACCAACGCATCTTGCTCCGATCTGGGGACGCCCAGCGCGGTGAGATACTTCGTCGAGCGCTCGTACGCTGCTTTCCAATCCTGGAACAATCGCTCGGAAGGAACGTTGAACGTCGTCGGGGGCGATTCCGCGGCCGACGCGGCTGGAGAAAGGGAGGACATGGAATCACTGAATCAATAGGTACGACCAGGTTTCGGTCAACGCCGTGTTGTTTTGATCGAGATACGCACGCAGCTCGATCGGGTCGCTGGTCTTCGGGTGAATCTGAAAGGTCAGCCGCCAGCCGCCGGTGAAGGGATTCTTTACGACCTGTTGATCGAGGATGTCGGCGGCATCGCCGCCTGAGGCGACGCTGACGGCGCCTCGCAGCACGGTGTTCTCGGCAATCGTTTCGAGCGCGCCGCCGGCAAAGTCGATGACGAAGCGGTAGGCATCGGCTTTGTTGCCGCGATCACGGCGCGTAGCAATCGCGCGTCCCCCGGGCGGTTGTTGCGCGTCGTCGCCGAACCAAGCGATCGAATAGCGCACCACGGTCGGGTCCCCTACGGCCGGAGGCTTTTCCGGCACCCAAAAGGCGACGATGTTGTCGTTGGTATCCGATTTGGTGGGAATCTCGACCAACTCCACCGCTCCACTGGTCCAATTGCTGCGTGGCTTGATCCAAGCGCTCGGCCGACGTTCGGCGTGCGTTTCGAGATCCTGGTACTGCGCGAAGTTGCGATCACGCTGCAGCAAGCCGAAACCTTTGGGTGAGAGCATCTTGAATGTGCTGACCTGCAACGTGCGTGGGTTGGTCAGCGGACGCCAGAACCACTCGCCCTGGACGAAGTGCAACAGCAGGCCATCCGAATCGTGTACCTCCGGACGAAAATCTTCCGCCGCCCGCGGCGAGCCTTCGCCATGGAAGAACATGCTGGTGAGCGGCGCGATGCCGAGCTTCTGTACCTGACGGCGGAAGAACAGTCGCGCTTCGACGTCGACCGTCGTTTCACCGCCCGGGTGGACGATGAAGCGATAGGCACCCGTCAGGCTCGGGCTGTCGAGCGTTGCGTAGATTGCCACGTCAGTAGCCCAGGGCTTCGGTTTCACCAGCCAGAATTCTCGGAAGAACGGGAACTCTTCACCGCTGGGCTGAGCCGTGTCGATGGCCAGGGCTCGGGCGGACAAACCGAAAACCTCGTTGCGGCCCACGCTGCGGAAGTAGCTGGCGCCAAGGAAGACGATCAATTCGTCGAAATAGGTCGGCGTCTTGATCGGCGTATGGATGCGCAAACCGGCGAACCCGAGGTTTTGCGGTATGCGGCTGGCGAAGTCGTTGCGACCGTAGTCGAAGTCGTTGGGCGAAAAATCGACCGGTCGCACGCCATCGTCGTCGACAACGTTCACGGCGACAGTGCGATTGTAATATAGGCCGGGGTGGAAGAACTGCACCTGGAAAGGCGTGCGACCGTCGCGCCACAAGGCACGGTCACTGCGGAAGCGGATGTCGCGCCACTGATCGTAAGTGATGTGCGTCAACCAATCGGGAACCGGACGTGGCTCCTGGAACGACTCGGTGGCCATCTTCTGCGCTTTGGCCGCAACGACATCGAGATTGAAGGTCGCGTAGACCGGACAACTGACGAAGCTCAACAGCAGCAACGTCGCCGACGAAGACAGTAGCCCGCGCTTCTGCGCGACCAGGGCGCGCAGCAGGCGGACCCGGTGCATCGACGTGCTACGGATGCAACAGGGTGGTGGACGGTCGGCAGGCATCATGTGGGTTCTCGGCTTTCTTCCCTCGACGGCCTCCTTGTGTGTCGCAGGCCCATGCACCCGGTCAAGAGCGGGGCGCAAAATGTATTGCACGATACTCGATTGATTGACCAAAGTCAGTTGGCCACCGAGGGCTGCGACGGCTAAAGTCCGATGCTGCACCTCGATATGCGACGTTTCATCCGGAATCTGCTTCTCGGCGCCGTTACCTTGCTCACTCTTTGCGTTGTTGAGGCTTGGCACCTGGCGCGCCACCCCATGCGTCTCGATTTTCTGCTGTCACGCTTGGAGGAAGAGCTCAACTCCGGTTCGGCGGATTTGAAGGCTCACGTCGATGGTTTGGAACTGGCTTGGGATACCTCGCGCAACCGGCCCGAGGTGCGGGCGCTCGATGTGCAGATTCACACAGCGAACGGGCGTCCAGACCTGCGCATTCCCGCCATCGCTCTGCACTTGAGGCTACGCTCTTTGCTGCGCGGGCGGTTGGAGATTGGCGGCGTCGATATCATCGAGCCGCAGATCGAGTTGGCGCGGCACAGTGATGGCGGCGTCGACATCGCCGCGGCAAATTCGGGAGGCACGAACCTGGGTGAGGTCGCCTCAGCGCCGCAGTGGCTGTCGGTGATTCTCGACGATCCGGAAAAACTGCCGGCCGCGGCGCGCCTCGACCGCTTCGCGGTGCGGCAAGCTTCGATTGTCGTCCGCGACGAAGCCAGCGGGCAAACCTACCGTCTCGATGGGCTCGATCTCATCCTTTGGCGCCTCGGCGGCGGGTTGGGCGATTTGGGCGGTCAGCTGCAGTTGACGATCGAAGCGGCACAACATCGATCACCGGTCCGTGCCGGCTTGACCTACAAGCGCAACACCAAATCGATCGCCGTGAATGTCGACTGCAATGAGGTGTTCCCCCCGGCCTTTGCTGCCATCGCGCCGCTGCTGACTGGTTTGCAGGTGCCGTTGACGGTGCATGCCGAGCTCACCGCCAACGAGAGGCTGCAGCCGTTGTCGCTGCACGTTGAAGCGTACGGTGTGCCGGGTTCCTTGGTGCCATCTCGTGGACAGCGTGCCATACCGGTGGACGGATTCAGCGTGCAAATCGATGCTGACCCGCAAGCCGGCCGGGTCGACGTCCCCGACCTCGCCGCCACCCTCGATGGAATCGCGCTCCACGCGCGCGGCAGCGTCGAAGCGAACGACCAGGGGCGCGCGCTGAAAGGCGAGCTGCGGTTGGCGCAGGCGCCGACCGAGACCGTGCTGCGCGACTGGCCCGACGATGCGGCGCTAGCGGCGCGCGACTGGGTGCGGGAAAATATCTCGGGCGGGTCGTTGCATGACGTTGACCTGCAACTCGCGGCACACCTCGCTGGTGAGCGCCCGGAGCTCGTCGTCGACGATCTCACCGGCCGCTTCGCGTTCGACGGTCTGGCGGTGCGCTTTCTGGACGATGTGCCGGCGGTGCGCGACATCGCAGGTGAGGCAACGCTGTCGCGATCGGCCCTTCGCTTTGCCGTACGCGGCGGACATCTTCTCGACCTGAACATCGGTCGTGCCAGCGTCGTGGTCGACGGACTGGCTGGAGATCCGGCTATCGCCATCGAGGCCGGCGGCGATGGACCGTTGTCGGCGGCACTGGCGTTTCTTGATGCGCCGAAGTGGCACATCGCTTCCGATATCGGATTGCAACCGACCGATACCAGCGGCTCGGTTGGCGTTAACGTCAAGCTCGCCTTTCCTTTGAACCGTCACTCGACGTTGGCCGAGCTCAATACGGCGATCGACGCGACGGTCCGCGATGCTGCCAAGAAGGCGGCCATCGCCGGCTTTGATATCAGCGCGGGGAATCTCGACGTCAAACTGAACGGCCTGTTGTTGCGTGTCGACGGCGACCTGCAGGTGCAGGGCATCCCGGCCCATCTTGTCGTTACGCAATCCATCGACAAACCGGCAAGCCGCCACGTCGAGCTCGAAGGCCGTGTCGACCGTCGCGCCCGCGTGGCTCTCGGCGTCGATCCTGGCGGTTGGTTCGACGGACCGGTTACCGCCAAGCTGCAGTCAGGACCGGCGGCGAAGGATGGTGAACGTTGGGATCTGGACGTCGACTTGCGCGACGCCACCGTGTCGCTGTTGGCTCCGGCTGTCGGCAAAGCGGCCTCGCTGCCGGGCCATGCGCAGGCACGTCTGCTGCTTTCGGGCGGTCAGCTGGCGGCGCTTGAGCGTTTTCAGATCGACGTCGGGCGTACGAGCATCGCCGGCAGTGCGGGACGCAACGGCGAGCCACGGAGTTGGCAGAGCATCGACGCGACGGCGACGATTGCCGGTCCGGCCGAAGGCGAAGCGCCCGGGCGGGTGGGGCTGGTGTTGCGCCAAGGCAGCAGCGGCCGGGCGCGCTTCGATGTTAGTTCCGAAGACGCCGGGGGGCTGGCGCACGCGATTGAGCTGTTGGAAGGACGCGGCGGCCGGCTCGAGCTGGCGGGTGATGTCGACCTGCAAGAGGGCAGCTTCGATGCCCAGCTGCGTGTCGACAACTTTGCCGTTACGCACGCCCCGCCGCTTGCCAAGCTGTTGAATCTGGCGTCGCTGTCGGGAATTCTCACGTCGTTTTCCGGCGCAGGTCTGTCGT
>JACQEN010000040.1 GCA_016200585.1 Deltaproteobacteria bacterium | reverse complement strand
CCTCGATCGCCGGCGCCAGGCCGACGACCTCGGCGGCGCGCGCCCATGCATAGCCTGCGACCGCCGCGAGTGGTCGCAGCTTATGCAACAGCGGAGTTGTTTGGTTTCGGCCGCGGAGCCGCCGGTTGAAGGTGATCATCTGCCGGAACTCGCTTCGCAGTGAGATGTCGAAGAGGTGACCATACTTTCGCACCAAGTAGCGCAGCGCGACACCGTAGGACAAGAATTTACGCGCCGGCCGATGCGTGCGGTGTTCTACCTGCGCCAGCGGGGTGTAGGCGATGCGGTAACCTTTCAGATGGAGACGCCAGCAGAGATCGAACTCCTCCGCCGCAAAGCAAAGGTTCGGATCGAGGAGGTCGACTTCGTCGAGCGCACTGCGGCGGTATACGACGTTGGCGAAGCCGATGCAGGGCAGGATGTAGCGGTCGTCGTACAGGCGATTGTCGTGCTCGCGTCCGTCGGACTGTTCGACGATGCGGCCGCCGCAGCCCGCGACCCGGTCACCGCCGAGACCCTGCACCAACATCTCCAGCCAGGTCGGGTGCGGAACGCAGTCAGCATCGGTGAACGCAACGAGAGCGCCTTTGGCGGCGGCAAGGCCGTGGAGATACACTGCCGGCGAGCCGATGCGCCGGCGCGGTGCGAGCACGCGGAAATCCGTTGTCGTCGTGTTGAAGCGTGGACCGCGTTTGTCGTCGACGACGACGACGACGTCCATTCGCTGGCGCGGGAACGTCTGCCGGGCCAGCGCTTCGAGGCAGGCGCCGATGTAGGTCTGGCAGTTATGAGCCGGCGAGGTCGGAACGACGACACTGACCAGCGGCTCCATCCGAACCGCGGCTCAGAGATATCCCAGGCCGATCCTTCGCAGTTGTTCGTGTTTCTGGAGCTGAGGCCGCTGATAGGGCTTCTTTGTCTTCTGTCCCTCGTTGGCTTGGCCGCCGCTTCGTTTGTCGCTGTTCGAGTCCTTCGGTCGCATCGTCTCACTCCTCCTCGTTGCCCGTTCCCCGGATTCGTTCAGGCCGGTGTGATCAACTGTTCGGCTCGTAGCTCTTCGATCAGCATGCGCACGTCCCGCCGCGCGACTTCTTCCTCGACCTCGTAATCGGTGCGCACCGCGGCGATGATTTCGTCCTCGCCGTAGCCGGTCGCAAGCAAAGACCACACCACGCTCCCTACCTCGTCGAGGGAAAAATAGAAACCCGACTCTGTGTCGACCACGAGGGTTTCACCGTCAAGGGCTTCCCAGATGACGCGGCCACGATCGATGCGGTACATTTGCAACCCGCATAGCTCCAATCCAGCGAGTTTGGAAGTCAGACGTAAGCGACGGCGGAACGCTCGGAATCAAAGTGCCCCGCCGCTGACAACAGAGTTGACAGTGCGCGATAAATGAGTCAGTGCGGTCAACAGCCTTTGTCATTTCTGTCTTTCCACCAACACGGGCTCGATGATCACTCTGTATCAGCGGGAATCGGGAACGTATCTGGATTACAGCGCGGCCGGTTGCCGCCGATTCCGGTCTTGACCTGCTGTTGCTCCAACGGGGCGAGCAGGCGGCGGACGCATTACAACCTGACATTGCGGGGGAACAACCCGCAGCCACGCCCGTCGTCGCAGCGGGCCAGCATGTGCTCACATGCCGGGAATGTCCGGCCTGGAGCGCCTGGCCGGCCCACCGGAGAAGGTGTAGGCCCCTGCCTGAGCGCAATGTCCGTCACTTGAGGATCTTCCTGCCCAATGGGCGCGCTTCGAGACACGGCCTGAAATTCCGATGACGAGCTGTAGGTTGCGTTACGGCAGCGTGAACGCCACCACATAGTCGCCCAGTGTGGTGCCCATGCGCGCATGGCCGCCGGCGGCGATGACGATGTACTGTTTGCCGTTCTCGCGTGCACGGTACGACATTGGCGTGGCTTGCCCGCCCGCCGGCAGACGTCCCTTCCACAGCTCGGCGCCGGTCTCGACGTCGAACGCCCGCAGATAGTTGTCCATCGATGCGCCGATGAAGACCAGTCCGCCTGCCGTGACCATGGGGCCGCCGATGTTCGGCACGCCCCAATTCATGGCGATGGGGATCGGAAAGATGTCGCGCGTGGTGCCGAACGGTACCTGCCAGCGCACCGCACCGGTGGCGGCGTCGACCGCTGCCAGCGTGCCCCACGGCGGCGGATTGCACGGGATACCGAGCGGCGAAAGCAAGGGTTCGCGGATCATTCCGTACGGTGTGCCGGTTTGCGGCGATATCTCCAAGTCGGGATGTGCCGCTTTTTCGGCGGCATATTGATCGTGCGGGATCAGACGCACCGTGAACGGTACGCTGCTTTGGTTGACCAGCACCAAGCCGTGTTGCGGATCGAATGCAACACCGCCCCAATTGGTGCCGCCGGCGTTGCCGGGAAGCATCACGCTTCCCTTGAGGCTGGGCGGGGTGAAGATTCCTTCCGAGCGCATGCTGGCGATGCGCTTGCGGCAGCGGCCGCGATCCCACGGCGTCACTCCCCACGCCTCGTCGGCCGTGAGGCGTGCGGGCACCAACGGCGGCGGGGCAACCGGGAAGGGCTGCGTTGCCGAGGTGTACTCGCCCGGTACGTCGGTCTGCGGCACCGCTCGCTCTTCGACCGGCAACAGCGGCGTACCGCTTTCTCGGTCGAGGATGAACAGGTGCCCCATCTTGGTCGCTTGAGCGACCGCCGCGACCTCCGTGCCATTGCGGCGCACGGTCATCAGCGTCGGCTGCGCCGGCACATCGTAGTCCCATAGATCATGGTGGACGGTCTGATAGCGCCAGACCACTTCGCCGGTCGCCGCGCGCAACGCTACGACCGAGCTCGAGTAGTAATCGCTGTCGCCGCGGTTGCCCCCGAAATAGTCGGGCGCCGTGTTGCCGGTCGGGACGAACACGAGGTGACGTTCGGGGTCGACCGAGAGGATCGACCAGGCGTTGGCCGTCCCGAGGCGAAAACGAGCGTCGGGGGCAGGTCGGCGGACGTCACGCGCCTGCGGTGGAATCGGATCCCAGCCCCAACGCATTGCTCCGGTGCGGGCGTCGAAGGCGCGCACTACACCGCTCGGCGCGTCGACGCGTTGGTTGTCGGCGACGTTCGAGCCGACGATGACCAGATCGTCGATGATCGCCGGTGGTGAGGTTACGCCGTACTCCCAGGCGTGGACCTTGCCGACGTCCTTGCCCAGATCGACCTGCCCGCGTTCGCCGAAATCTATGCAAGGCGCTCCATTTCTGGCATCGACGGCGATCAGACGGCTGTCCTTTGTCGCGTCGAAGATGCGCCGCCGGCACGGCTCATCGGCGCCGCGGCTGACATCGAGCCATGTCGATACGCCACGCGAGGTAAAATCCGAGTAGCGCACGGAGGTGTCGATGCGCGGATCGTAGCGCCAGCGTTCGGCGCCGCTTTCGGGGTCGAGGGCGATGATCTTGTTGAAAGGGGTGCTGAGATAAAGCGTCCCGTCGACCAAAATCGGCGTCGCCTCGAACGACGAGCCTTGGGCTTTTGTCGGAGTATCGCCGGTACGATAGGTCCACGCGACCTTCAACTGTGCGACGTTGCTGCGCGTGACGTCGGCGAGCGGCGAATACCGCGAGCCGCCTCCGTCGCGTCCATACGCCGGCCAATCGGACGGAGCGCTCTGCGTCCCGTCGGCGCGTGCAGTCGTTTCGAGTAGCGTGAAGAGTGCGAGCGCACGGAGACACAGTTGTGCCGTCCGCAGCGAAGGCGTGGTCATCGCGGCCTCCTTGCAGCATGCATTGAAGAGTGGGTTGCGAGCGATCGGCGGCGATCCTTCACCGGTCTGTCGCATCGATCAGGCACGGTCAGGGCGTGAACGATCAGATCGACGACAGTTTCTTGCGCTTCGCGATCACCGATGTGAGTCGAGTCGAGATCGTTGTGGCGATGCATGCCGAACCACGCGATCGCTTCGTTGATGAAGCGTGCGGCCGACTGCGGGTGCGTCACCGCGCGTAGAAGCTTGTGGCGGGCGCGCAGCTCCAGGTAGCGCGTCAGCCGGTCGAGAACGTCCCGTCGCATTCCACGGTAAAACACGCTGGCCAGCTCCGGCCAATCGAGAGCCGAGCGCTCCAAGAGGCGGATGCCACGATGATGGCGCTCGACGATGCCGTAGTACTCGCGCACGATGTCGGCGAGCTCGGCGGCAGGATCGTCGACGTGCCGGTGTCGCAAGGCGGCATCGAGTTGCGGCAGCCGGGTTTCCTCCGCCATCCGTTGACGCAGCCGCCGTAAAGTCGCGGCAGGCTTTGGCGTCGGGATCGGCAAGCGCGGCGCTGCACCGGGATGCGGCGAGAAGGCGCGCTGAACGACCAGATCGAAAAGAGCCTCTTTGCTTTCGACGTAGAGATACAGCGTCCCCGGCGAAACGCCCATGCTGCGCGCCACGTCCGCCATCTGCGTACGGCGGTATCCCTTCTGGGTGAATACCGTCACCGCGGCGGCGACGAGTTGATCGAGGCGATTGTCCGGGCGGGTGCGGGGCATGTGATCTTGTATAACTGAACGGTTCATTCAGTCAACGGAGATTCGGGCGACGACCGCCGCGCCAGGCACTGCCGTACATGCACGGCAGGGTTTGCGGTTGCTTGCCGTCTCGATGCCGCCCTCGAAGTTCCGGTTTCCCGCCTCGGCGCATTGCGATAGAGACCGTACGCATGGACGGTCTGCGAACCTTCGAAGGGGCAGTTGCGTTGATCACCGGTGGTGCGTCGGGCATCGGCGCAGCGCTGGCGCGTGCGTTGGCAGCACGGGGCGCGACGTTGGTGCTGGCCGATCGCGACTACGAAGACGCACAGAAGGTCGCGGCGGATTTGTCACGTGCCGAAGCGGCGCCCCTCGACGTGCGCGACGCCGCAGCGTTCGACGCCTTGGTTGCGTCCGTCCTGCAACGGCACGGACGGCTCGACTACCTCTTCAACAACGCCGGTACGGGCGTCGGCGGCGAGGTGAAAGACTACAGTCTCGACGACTGGCGCTACATCGTCGAAGTCAATCTGATGGGCGTGATTCACGGCGTTCAGGCGGCGTATGCGCGCATGATCCGCCAAGGCTTTGGCCACATCGTCAACACCGCATCGATGGCCGGTCTGATGGCGGCGCCGCTCGCGACTGTCTACTGCACCACGAAGCACGCTGTCGTCGGATTATCGCGCGCTCTGCGCATCGAAGCGCGCGAGCACGGCGTGCGCGTCGGCGTGCTCTGTCCCGGCGTGATCCGCACGCCGATTCTGACCGGCGGGCACTACGGCCGTTTCACCAAGAAAGTTCCTGACGAAGTGACGTTGAAGATGTGGGACGCGCTGCGGCCGATGGACGTCGACCGCTTTGCTGCGCAAGTCGTGGTACAGGTCGCGCGCAATCGCGGCATCATTGTCGTGCCGCGCTGGTGGCGGCTGGTCTGGTGGGCCAACCGCCTGGCCCCCGCGCAAGTCGACTCTTTGGCGTACTCTGCGTACCTGCGCGGCAAAGCGCAGATCGACGCGGCGGCGCGTCGGGCCACTTAGCCACAACTCTTATGACCATGGAGATGTCCGGGCCGGCAAAATCACCGATTGCGATCGTGACCCGGTTGCCCGCTAGGCGACCAGGGGACCCGACCGCGCACCCGATGCTGACCTACCGCTTGACACACGGGCCAGGTCGTACCACTGGAGAGCATGCTCACGCACGTCGATCGTGTTCAATTGGTGGTAGCGAATCGGAGCGCGACGGCGGCCGCATTTGCGAAACTGTTGGGTACAGAGCTCTCACGCGAGGACCGGGTGCGCTCCCTGGCAGCGCACCGCAGCGTACTGCGACTCGGCTGTAGCGAAATCGAGTTGTTGCAGCCCGACGGCGCCGGGCCGGCGGCCGATTTCCTCGCCGGAACCAAAGGCGGGCTCTTTGCCCCGGGCTTTGCGACGGCTGACGTTGCGGCGCTGCGTACTCATCTGAGCGGCCGCGGGGTCGTGGCGACCGAGGAAGGTGGCCAGCTTCTCGTGCCGCTCGGCTCGGTTGGGTTGCCAGGGCACGTCGTCGTGTCTGCGGCGGTCGAGCGACAACGGGTCGGTTTGATCTCGACGCTGTACGAGGCGACCTTGCTGGTCTCCGACTTTGCCTCGACGGTGCGCGCGGTCGCCGCTCTGTTTGCTCTCGAGCCGACAGCCTTCGTTCCCATCCGTTCTCCCGAGTTCGGTTACGAAGGAACGTTGACGCTCTTCCATCCCGAGCGCTTGCATCGCATGGAGATCATCACCCCGAACGATGCTGCCAAGACGATGGGGCGCTTCTTCGCCCGGCGTGGCGCGTCCTGGTACATGTGCTTTGCCGAGGCCGATGACCTGCTGCCGATACGGGCGCGCTTGTTGGAGAATGCGCCGTTGCACTGGACCGGGCCGCACGGATCGACGGTGGACAGTTTGTTCATCCATCCTGCCGCGTTGGGTGGGATGATGATGGGTGTGAGTCGCGCCACGTTCGCGTGGACCTGGTCGGGGCATCCCGCTCGCGTGCAACCCGGAGCAAACGCATGAACCGAGCGACGATTCTCGAAGAAGTCGACGACGGCGTAGCGTTGCTGGCGATGAACCGTCCGGCGCGACGCAATGCTTTCAACGACCAGCAGTACGACGACCTGGCTGCCGCCCTAGCCGATGCGCAAGCCGACGACGGCATCCGGGTCGTGGTGATCACCGGTGCACCGGGTGCCTTCTCCGCCGGGCAGGACATCAGCGAGATGGGCAGCGGCCGGCGGTTTACGCCATTCGTCGATCGGCTCGTGAGCTTCGACAAGCCGTTGATCGCTGCCGTCAACGGCGTTGCCGTCGGCATCGGCGTGACCATGCTGCCGCACTGCGACATCGTCTATGTCGCTCACGGCGCGCGCTTGCGCGCACCGTTCGTTGCCCTCGGCCTGGTGCCGGAAGCGGGAAGCTCCTTGCTGCTACCCATGGTGATGGGCGCGCAACGCGCCGCCGAAGCCTTGCTCACGGCGCGCTGGCTGACGGCAACCGACGCAGTCGAATCGGGTCTCGCCATGCGCGCGCTGCCCGATGAAGACTTGCTCCCCGCGGCCATGGCTACGGCTCGCGCCATTGCCGTACAACCGCTTGCGGCTCTACGTGAGACCAAGCGCCTGTTGGTCGCGGCGCGAGCCGATGCGTTGAGCGCGGCACGCCGGCGCGAGGACAAGATCCAGGCAACTCGCCTCGGTTCGCCCGAAAACGTCGCCGCGATTCGCGCCTTCCAAACGCGGCGTTGAGGTGTCCTTGGGCTTTTAGGGAACGTTTCCCGCCAGCGTGACGTTGGTCAGGGACGCGGTTCCGCAGATGCCTCCGTCAAACGGGTCAACGCCAGTGGCACGGTTCAGCGAGATCACGGTATCGCTGATCGTTGCCATCGCGAAATTGGCGACGCCGCCGCCGCAAGGAGCGGCGCCGGCTGTCATACCGGCGGATTGATTGCGACTGACGAGGCTTGTCGTCAGGACCAAAGTGCCTTCGACTTCGATTCCGCCGCCACTGGCGTCGCCGCCGCCGACGACTCGATTGCGCACGATCTCGGCGTCACTGAGGTTCAACGTCGCGCCGTATGCCACCATCACGCCACCCCCGTCGGCGGAATCGTCCGACTGCCTGGCGACGGCGCGATTTTGGTGCGCGCTTACCCCGCTCAGAGTGGCGGTGTTATACGTGATGCTCATTCCGCCACCGTACGCCGAAGATTGACGCCCGATAGCTGCGTTGCCGTTGATCGCAAGATTGCTGCCATTGAGAACGGCGGTGAGGGAGCCGCTGTCGATGCCACCGCCGTATACATTGCACGAACTGCTGAGCCCGGTAGCCCGATTTGCGGTGAGGGTGACATTCGTCAGCGTCATGTTGCCGAGGTTTTCGATTCCGCCGCCATAGGAATCGGAGGCGCCGACGCAGGCGATACTGTTCCTGCTGATGACGCTGTTGGTGATCGACATCGTTCCGCCTTCTTCGTTGTAGATCCCGCCGCCTAGTCCGCTGTCGCTGTCGGAGAGGGCCTGGTTGGCTTTGACGACGACGTCGGTGAGAATGGCAGACGCCGAGTTGTAGAGGCCTCCCCCGTAGGAAGAAAAGGCTCCGGGGATGCGATTGCGAAGGATGCGCACCCCGGTCAGGGTCAAGGGGGCGGCTGAGTCGTTGAAGATGCCCCCGCCGGAGTCTTCATAGAATCCATCGATTGCACCGTGCTGAACCGTCAGGTTCGATATCGTCACCACGATAGCGCCGGTGCTCGACACCTGGAATACACGGCTGCGGAAGTTGCCGTCGACGACGGTTCTCTTGGCGCCCGCTCCGTTGATGGTCAGGTCGCTACTGATTTCGAGCTGACCGTGGCTGAGCCCGAAGTTGCCTGCCGGGACGGAAATCGTATCGGCACCTGCCAACTCGTTGGCCTCTTCGATGGCAGCGCGCAGTGTACAGGCTCCGCCAGCCGTTGCGCAGACTCCATCTCCCGCCATGGCGTCCGAAACGTCGAAGGGATTGTTGACCACAAACGTTGCTGCCTGTGTCGGTGCGGCAAGGATGCTCAAAGCCGCCGCCGACACGATCGATCGACGAACGTGTGCGATGAGGTTCCCCGCAGATGTACGTTGCATGATTCTGCCCCCTAAAGTGTCGAATTGGCGTTGCGGTCGGATGTTGACGCCCCGATCCTTCCCGCAAAGCTAATATCCTCTACGGGGTTCACGCCGAAAGAGTCAAGCTGAATCTCTGGCGCGTCTGATCCATGACCGCCGCGTCAATCGGTTCAGCCGAGGTTGCCCGAATGGGCTCGATCCGCGGACAGATAACCCAAGCGTCGCAGCCATGCGTACACAGCGAAGGCTACGACCACCACCGCGACAGCACTACCCGGCCCTCCGACAAAAACCGCCAAGCACGCCAACCCGGCTAAGCCGGCGGAGACGGCGTACAACAGAAGTACGGCGCGGCGCTGGCTCATGCCGGCGAAAACCAGTCGATGGTGAATGTGGTCGGCGTCGGAGCGCCAGACGCTGGTGGCCCCGGAACGCGTCAAGCGACGCTGGATGGTGATCAGCGTCTCCAGGATTGGCAGGCCGAGGGCGATCAGGGGGACGGCAAGGACGGCGACGGTTGGGCCCTTTTGCAGCCCTTGAATCGATACGGCCGCCAGCACGTAGCCGATCAGAAATGCCCCGGTATCGCCGAGAAAGATCGTTGCCGGGTGTGAGTTGTAGAAGAGGAACCCGCCCAGCGCTCCGGCAAGCGGTGTGGCGATGAGCGCCGCGTCAGGGCGTCCCTGCGCAATTGCCAGGAGGGAGATGGTCACAGCGGCAATCAATCCGACGCCGCTGGCCAATCCGTCGAGACCGTCGATCAGATTGAAGGCATTGGTCACGCCGACGATCCAGAATACGGTCGTGGCGCTACCGAAGACGCCCAGATTGATGAGATCGCCGCTCACGGGATTGGTGATGCTGCGAATCTGGTAACCGCCTCCGGTGAGGACGAGCGTGGCTGCCAGAACCTGGCCCATGAGCTTGAGCGAGGGGCCAATTTGCCAAACATCATCGAGTATGCCGACACCGACGACTGCCAGCGTGCCGGCGAGCAGCCAGGCGAGGTGTCCGTCTCGGGCAAGCAGATCGCTTGTTTCCGGGAATCCGAAGAACCGACTCGAAACTAAAGCGCCGAAGACGGCAAATAAGACGGCGAGGCCGCCGAGGCGTGGCACCCGACCCGTGTGCAGGCGGCGTGCATCCGGAAGGTCGACGATGTTCCATCGCGACGCGAGGGAACGAACCACCGGCGTAATCAGCAGGCTCAGGACCCCGGCGGTTATGAATAACGTTAGATGCGTCAGCACCAGAGCCGCGTACCCTTCATGGCGGGTGGCTTCTAGCACAATGAGCGAAGCCTGCGTGAGTACCGAGGTAGCCTCCATGCGGCGGCCAGGGGAAGATCGAGCCTGTCCCGTTCGTGCCGTTACCTGGAACGAAGTTACTGCGGAGTCGGTGTGCCTTTTGCGGTCGGCGGACATTCCATGCAGTCGCGGCTGCGATCCGCGGCACAACAGGGCAAACAAGGATTCACGAGATTGTGGTCGAGCTTGGACCCGGCTCGGTCTCCGACCTGGGCGCCGCGATTGCAGAATCCAGGCTGGTTGGCACCGCTGGAGTCGGTGCCGATTCGATTCCTGGTGACGACATTGTTCGGGGAGCCCTTCTCGATGCGGACACCGTCGAACCGGTTTGCATACACCCAATTGCCGGGCCCGATGGTGTTCTTGGCGCCGCCCAGGAGATTGATTCCGAAGTGTCCGTTGTCGTGCGAAATGT
This sequence comes from Deltaproteobacteria bacterium, assembly GCA_016200585.1. Lineage (GTDB taxonomy): Bacteria > Desulfobacterota > Binatia > HRBIN30 > HRBIN30 > JACQEN01. Next base: position 23,029 of record JACQEN010000040.1, on the reverse strand, counting down.
TGTTGCGCACCGTGGCACGCATCGCCCCGCCCAGATAAATCCCGTCTTCCGCATTGCCGAACGCGACGTTCCCTTCGATGAGATCTCCGTTACCGCCGAAGCCGCATCCATCGATCGAACACGACGTCACGACGTTGCCGTCTCCCGGCTGCGGACCTCCGATCACGTTGTTGGTGGAGGACGTCTTGATCGTCAGGCCGACCGGAACACCTTCGACGACGTTGCACCGCACCTTGTTGCCGTTCCCATGCAGGGCGATCGCAATGCCTATGAAATGGATACCGGCAATCATACTGCGGCCGCCGGTCATCTCGATTCCGGTTGGCTGCGCCGATTCGACGATGACCCGAAGACGATGACTGCCGCCGTTGAGGATGTCGCCGCAAGCCGAGTCCGATTGAGTGGTTCCATCGATCTTCGTGCCCGGGACCGAAACCGTCGGCAACGGTGAGCTGAGGTGGATGGTTTGATCGCCGACGGCCGGAATTGCGAAACGGATCGTCGTGTCGGCGCAGGATGTAGCTTCGACCTGTTGAATCGCCCCGCGCAGCGAGCAATGTCCCGTGGTGTCGGCGCAGACTCGATCACCGGGATTTTCATCCTTCGTATCGTCGGTGGTGTCGACCACGATCGACGCGCACGGCGGTGTTGGAGTCGGAGTACCGGTTCGCGTCGGAGTGGTGGTGGGCGTTGGGGTGAAAGTGCGGCATCCGGCGGCGGCGCAGTCGGGGGCGCACCAGGTGTGCGCTTTGCTGCTGCAAGACCGGTCCCAGCTTTCCGAACAGCAAGCTTCGTCGAGGGCGCACACACAGTTGCGGCAAGCTGAATCGCTGCAGGCCCGGACGGAGCTGCCATGCGGCGTAGCGGTTACCCCCGGCTCACAGCAGTTTCCGCGCGGGGTTGGTGTCTTTGTAATCGTCGGCGTGAGCGACGGCGTGTGTGTCGGTGTCTCGGTGCTCAGTGCAGACTGTGAGGCGTCGAAGAGGCCGGAACAGTCGAAGAAGTCGCCGATGGCGGTGCCGAGATCGCCTGCGCTGGGCTGGGCGCCGCTGCCTGCGTCGCCACGGCGGTTCGGTGCGCCTGGGTTGGGTGAGCGTAGGATGGAAATCAAGTCGCCCGCGGACAGAACCCGGTCGCGGTTGCGGTCGCCGGCAAAGACGCTAGGGGCCTGATTGCCAAAGTCGACGCCGGTGATGTGAGCGGCGCTGCCGGCGTTGGCAATCTCCCGCGGCGCGCCGTTCGCAGGGAGCGTCTGTCTGAAACCGCAACGCGGAATCTCGGTGATGACGCGTGTGCCCGCTCCGTTTGGCAAGGTGTAGGTGCCATCCGCAGCAGTGACGGCGAAGCTCTCGCTTGCATCGAGCTTGCCGTTGCGGTTGGCGTCGTCAAACACCGTCCAACCCGCCAACGCTTTTTCCCCGGCCCCGCGTCGGCCGTTGCCGTCGCGATCGGTGAATATCGTCCCCGCGACGGTGCCGACGCGCAGGGCGCCGAAGGCCAGCTCGAACGTCAAACCCGGCGCGGCAATCATGATGTTTTGCGGGTTGGCAATGGTGAGCTCCCAGTCTCGGGGCACGACGACGCGCAGCGGTTGAATGCCCGGCGCGGCGTCGACACGGAACCGGCCCTCCGCATCCGTGATGCTGCAGGCCTCGGCCGAGTTGCGGTTGCAAATGTTGTTGCCGTCGATATCGTTGTTCAGCACGCCGTCACGGTTGGCGTCAATGAAAACGATCCACTTTTGCATTCCCGGCTCGTGGTCGTCTTCGCCGTTGCCGTTCATATCTTCGAAGATGCGCCCGCGGAGCGTCGCGCTCGTGGTACGTATGGTCGCGATCGAACTAGGGCTGTGCTCTTCAGCGTGCACCGCCTCGGTTGCTTCGCCGGCAAACGCCCGTGGTGTTGATACCGGGCTGACCACCGCAGCGCCAATCAGGATGGCAGCAATTCTCGAATGCAGCGACAAATTGCCTTTGCTCGTGCTCACGTGGGCGCCCTCCCGGGTGTGACACAGGGCGGCGGCACACCTTTGTGTGGATCGGTCGAGAGCATGGAAACGCAGGCCGTAGTATGGCCTTGATGAACGGTCAAGGCGACTGCCGGTCGCCGACACCCTGGGCCCTTGGCAACACTAGTGGAGATCCTGGCGAGTCTCTGATAATGGCCGGCGTGAAACGAGGGGAGTAAGGTTGTGCGGAAGGCGTTCATTGGCATTTTAATCGTCCCGATTGCCGCGGCACTGGTTGTGGCCTCGCTCGCCTATGGCGAGATGGTCAGTTACACCGCGAATCTCAAGACTTCGAAGGGCAATCCCGTCTACGACATCCTGATTCTGGAAACCGATGGTAGCCAGGTGAACGCAACCATCTACCCGAGCCAATTGCCCGGTACAGGTTCTTCGATCATCAGCCACGATGCTCCGTTTACGCCCGCGAAATCCCTGATCATCGGATTGACCGAGGGCAAAGACACCGACGGCAGCGACAAGACGCAGATCATCATGTTCGTCGATAACGCCTTTGCGGTGGCCCACGTGGGAATTCCGTTCAGCTCTGACTTCCCGGGAACTCGACACAGCACGACGATCGCCAATTTAAAAGCTGCGGTTGCAGGCGATGCGACACAGCTTGCTTGGTTCACCGACAGCTTCTTTCCCGGCCCGGCCGCGGCTGCGGCTTTCGATCCGCGCGGGCCGTTCACGGTTGCCGAGTTCACCTCGCTGACAATCGATGGGATCAGTGCGACGGCGGGCAACTGGATGATCAACCCAAAGGGCTTGCAGACGATTCCCTTCAACGATCCCGATGCCATCGAAAATCGCGCCACCGAAGTCATCAATGAAACGGCCAAGGGGGATACGGGCCCGTTCGATATTGCCATTTCACTCATCACGGATTCGACGCGCGGTCAGTTTGCCGTCGATAAGACCGTCCTGAACAACACCGGCGTTCCCTGGCAGAGCTTTGAGATGGTGCTCGGGACCGGCGTCGGAGCGAATTTCGTCCTGTCGACTCCCGGTGACGGCTTGTACTTCGTGACCACATTGGACAACCGCGAAACAACCGGTGCGTTTCCGAATGCAGACGTGCAGGAAGACCACATCCTATTCTCCGGCATGCTGCTTCCCGGTAGCGCAGCCCATTTCATCGTATTCGTGGGCACGACCACCAACGACGAACCGGTCGTGACCATTCGTCAGCTTGCGACCTCTCGGACGCTGGCGCCGCTGCTGAACCGCTGGAACCTGGCCGTACTGGCGGTGTTGCTCTGCGCTCTGGCTGTCTACAGATTTAGAGCGCTCAAAGCCGCCCGCACCGTACCCCTGATCTAGGAACGCGCGAACTCTTCGATTTGTTGCGCGACCTGCAGTGGCTGCTCTTCGTAGAAGAACAGCTTGGCTTTGGCGATCGAGTGAAACCCGGCCACTTGCGGGAACTGCTCGACCATGGCTCTGGCGTGGACCTCGGGAAAGATCGCGTCGTCGGCTCCCCAGAGGAACAACGTCGGCATGTCGAGTTGGCGGTGCAGGTCTTTGAACTCGTCGAGCCGGGCGAACTTCATGTTGCGCAGAAATCGCAGGAGCCCTTCGATGCGTTGCCGCGAAGCCAGCAACGGCGCGACGAACCGTTCGTGAAACTCGCCGTCGATGTGCGCCAGGTCGTAAAAGCAGCCGCCGAAACCCAAGGTCGTTCGCAGGTACCAGCGCGACCTCAAGAGTCGCTGGAAAACGATCGCCGCCCCGGGAACCTGTGCCATGACTTGGTACATCGGTATCCACGGCGGCCGATGCAGCGGAATCTCGGTGTTGGTCAGCACCAGTCGCGCGACTCGCTGCCGATCGATCAGCGCCAACTCGCGCGCGATCCAACCGCCGGTATCGTTGCCGACGAGCGTGTAGGGCGTAACCCCGAGCTGCGACAGCGTTGCCTGGAAGGCGCGTGCTTGTCCTTGCGAAGAGTAGTCGACGTCCACCGAGCCGAACGATTCTCCCAACCCGATGAGGTCGAGGGTGTAGCAGGTGAAGTGTGGGCTGAGGGGCCGGATCACCTCGTCCCAGGTTCGTCCCGAAAGCGGAAAGCCGTGCAGGAAAACGATCGCCGGACCGCTGCCGATCTTGCGCCAGTGCACTGACGCCGTGTCGCATCGCGAGTTCCCTTCGCTAACGAAATCAAGCTCGTCCATGGCTGGTTCCCCCGGAAGGGCGCCATCGTACTCCGTGCCACCGCTGCCGCAATGCCGCTCCGCATCCCCGATCACGCTTCTCTCTAGCAACGGATTGCTGTATCGGGTCGTCTGGCGACGGAGCGGACGGGTTCGATGTGGGAAGCAGTACGACGGCTGAGTTTAGGGGCCTTGTTGATTGCCGCCGTATCGCTCGTCCTGCTGCTTTCCGATCGTGGCCGAGGGCCGCAGCGCAGCGGTACACGGAAGATATGGAAGGTGCATATCCTCGAGCTGGTCAGCGCCGTGGACAGCGAAGACACCGAACGCGGCATGCGCGAGGGCTTGGCAAGCCGTCTGTCGGAGGGACGGGACTATACGGTTACGGTACGCAACGCACAGGGCGACATGCCGACCCTGAGCAGCCTCGTCGACGCGGCGGTGAGCGAGGGCGCCGATCTGATCATGACCTTGTCGACGCCGACCCTTCAGGCGGCGGTGCAGCGTGTCAAGACGACACCCATCGTGTTCTCGTTTTCTTCCAACCCGATTGGTGCCGGCGCCGGGAGTAGTTATGACGATCACCTGCCCAATGTGACCGGTGTGCCGACGATGTCGGCCTACGACGATGTCATGGGATTGATTCGCGAGCTCATGCCGCAGGCGCATCGCTTGGGAACTCTGGTCGTACCTTCCGAAGTCAATTCGGTGTTCAACACCAAGATTGCCGTTGACGTCGGCGCACGACACGGATTCGAGTTTTCGATCTTGCCGGTCAACACCAGCTCGGATGTCGGCGACGCAACTCTGGCGCTGCTGGCGCAGCATCCGGATGCGATCTGCCAAGTCGGCAGCAATCTCACCATCGCGGGTTTCGCGAGCATCGTGCGGCCGTCACAGCAAGCGCATGTTCCGGTATTCGGCTTCCTCAGCAGCGACGCCAAGAACGGCGCCGTGGCTGTGGCGGCGCGCGACTACCACGAATCGGGCCGCGAAGCTGGCGTGCTGGCCGCGCGGATCATTCAGGGCGAGTCTCCGGCCGCCATACCCTTCCACGAGGTTCAAGGCGCCAGGGTGATCGTCAACGTTGGCGCCGCAAGATTGGCCGGCATCGAGATTCCCGACGCTCTGCGCCGGCGAGCGGCGCAGGTTCTGGAGTAGTCAATGGAGATCACCACGACGCTGACAGCCGGTGTGGGCGAGATTGGAGTCGCCGGGCGTCTCGACGCCTACTGGGCCGACCATCTGACCAAGGCGATCGACGAGATTCTCCACGGCGGTACGCATCACTTGCGCCTCGACATGTCGGAGGTCGTGTACATCAGCTCGGCCGGTGTCCGCGTGTTGCTGCATTTCCGCAAACAGGCGCAACGGCTGTCCGGATCCTTCGTTGTCGTAGAGCCCTCACCGGCCGTCCGTAGCATCCTCGAAATGGCCGGGCTTCTAAACCTGCTCGGCGAGATCGCCGCGTCCGACGTCGCGGTCGAGGGGCAGCGTTTCGAAGCCGCCGGCATGCGTTTTCAGACTTTCGATCTCGATGCAGGGGCGGCGCTGCGCTGTCGTTTGCTCGGGGACCCGCGCAAGCTTCAGCAGGGCGGCTACCGATTGGACGATTGCCGGACCTTGGCGACGGGGGTGTCGACGCTGGCGCTGGGTGTCGGCGCGTTCGGGACGAGCTACGCCGACTGTCGTGGGCGTTTCGGCGAGTTTCTGGCTGTGGCCGGTGCGGCGACCTATCTGCCGACCGACGGCACCAATCGCTGCGACTACCTGCTGTCGCGCGGAACGTTCGTGCCGAGCTTGCAGGTGCTCTACGCCATCGCCTGTGAAGGCAGCTTCCGAAAATTGATCCGATTTGAAGCCGAGGGTGACGCCGCGGCGCCAACGCTGAACAACATCGTCGCGGGCTGTGTGGGCGACGACTACGACGGGCCGTCGGCCGTCGTCATCATTGCTGAGTCGGCGGGGTTGATGGGCGCGGCCTTGCGCCGCTCGCCCGATGAAGGCGCAGCCGTGCGTTGCGACATGCCGGCAGTACGGGGATGGTTCTCCTTCACTCCGGAGCGCGTGCATCGTATGGGTTTGGCGTTGCTCGTCGGCGTGGTTGCCCCCTCGCCCTCGTTGCTCGACCCGTTTCTGCGACCGCTCGGCACGACCAGCGGCAGGTCGGCGCATCTTCATGCTGCGGCGTTTCCCTACCGGCCATTGCGCAAGGGACGCATCGAGCTGCAAGAGTCGGTGCAATCGTTGTTCGAGATCGATAGCGTCCAGAGCGTGCTTCACTTGCTGAACGACGATCGCGAGATCGTCGGTGGCGGGCAGAGCGTGTTCGTTCGTGGTGCGTGTTGGGTGGGGCCGATCGCCGGCATCGAGCGGCCGGGGGGTCTGAGATGAGTCTCCTGGTCGGTGCGTGGACCGTCGGTCTGATCCTCTCCCTGCTCGCGCTCGGGGTGTTCATCAGCTTCCGTGTCTTCAAGTTTCCTGACATCACGACGGAAGGCTCGATCACCGTTGGCGCCGCCACGGCCGCCGTCCTGCTCGTGAAGGGTGTGCCCGCGCCGTTGGCGACGATCGCCGGAGCGGTTGCCGGAGCGATTGCCGGCGCGTTGACCGGGGTGTTGCATACGAAGTTCGGCATCAACGGGTTGCTGTCGGGGATCATCGTGATGACGGCGCTGTATTCCGTGAACCTGCGCATCATGGGGCAGAGCAATATTCCACTGCTCAACGTCCCAACGCTGGCGACCGACGCCGAGCATCTTGGCCGGGCGTTGTTCGGGGTCGAGTCGATTGCGATTCTGAGTTGGAGCCTTGCGGTGCGCGATGCCTTGACGCTGCTCTTGAGCGTCGTGACCATCGTGCTCATCGGAACAAGCCTCTACCTGTTCCTGCGCACGCATCTCGGTACGGCGATGCGTTCGACCGGTGACAACGATCAGATGATGCGGGCGCTGGGCGTCAATGTCGGCAACATGTTGATCCTCGGTTTGGCGCTGGCCAACGGGTTGGTCGGACTCTCGGGAGCATTGCTGGCGCAGTACCAAGGCTTTGCCGACGTGCAGATGGGAATCGGTATGGTCGTCTGGGGCCTGGCCAGCGTCATCATCGGCGAAGCGTTGGTCGGTACTCAGCAACTCGGCTACGTCGTCGTCGCCGCGGTGATGGGCTCGGTGCTCTTCCGTCTGCTGGTGGCCGTGGCTTTGCGTGCCGGACTGAGTCCCAACGATTTGAAGCTGATCACGGCCGGTTTCGTGTTCGCCGCCCTCGTTTTGCCCAACGCCGTGAAGGGTCTGCGCAGCGCCGGAGGCCGGCAACATGCTTGAGGCGCGCGCGATTGCGAAGACGTTTCACGGCGGTACGGCAAACGAAGTGCGAGCGCTGCGCGGCGTCGACCTTGAGCTCGAGGCGGGCTCCTTCGTCATCGTGATCGGAATGAACGGCTCGGGCAAGTCGACGCTGCTCAACGCCGTTGCCGGTACGTTCTTCGTCGACAGCGGGACGATTCGGCTCGCCGGCCACGACGTCACCGGTTGGCCCGAGCACAAACGGGCGCGCTTCATCGGCCGGGTATTTCAGAACCCGTTCAGCGGCACGGCGGCGGACATGAGCATCGCGGAGAACCTGGCGCTGGCGGCGCGCCGTGGCAAGGTGCGCGGTCTGAGCTGGGCTTTGCCGCGGCGATTTCGCGGCACACTGCAGGAGTGCGTGCGTAGCTTGGGCATGGGTTTGGAAGATCGTCTCGACAATGCCATCGGCAGCCTGTCGGGTGGACAGCGCCAGGCTTTGACGTTGCTCATGGCTACGTGGGTGAAGCCCGAGTTGTTGTTGCTCGACGAGCACACCGCGGCGCTCGACCCGAAGAGTGCGGAGCAGGTGATCCGCTTGAGCGAGGAAGTCATCGCGCGGGATCGGTTGACGACCCTGATGGTGACGCACTCGATGCAACAGGCGACTGCTCTCGGCGATCGGCTGATCATGATGTACCAGGGGCGAGTGCTGCACGATTTTCGCGGCGCTGAAAAGCAACGCCTACGGCCGGAAGACCTCCTGGCACGGTTCGAAGAGGTGCGGCGCACCGAGCAGCTCGACGAATCGGCAGCGAACATGCTGCGGCGGATGTACGTATAGCGAGACAGAGCGAGGCAGACAGGAGGCTTCGACCGTCAGGTCGAAGCCTCCTGCAGACTCGCGGATCGAGGTGTCAGCTGGTTACTGGCAACTGCAGCCTGGCGTCCCAGGAATATTCCTGCAGATCAATTGAACCCCGTTCGGGTCAACCCCGCAGGTCCCACCGCACATACCCGTCGCTGTGTTGCCTTGGCAGGGTGCGTTTGCAGGCACGCAGTTACACGCCCCGGTCGCGGTCAGGAGGCACTGCTGAAATGCGAGCGGGCACGCACCGCCACAGGATGGTGGTGTAGTTGTATTGATGCTTCCACACGGGGTGTCTTGACACGAACATTTGCCCGTGGAGTCCAGGGTACACGACATACCCGAAGAAGGGCACGTACCCCCGCATGCCCCAGTTGTCGGGTCCTGGGCACACCCGGCTGGTGGGTTGCAGCTGCATTTCGTTGTGGTTGCATCGAGAGTGCAGGTTTGACCCGGTAGCGGGCATACTCCGCCACATGTTGGTCCCGTGGCATTGGCACCGGTGACTTGACACGGTGGGCTGGCGGGCTGACAGTCGCACTGCCCGGTCAACGGATCGGACACACATTTGTCTGTCGCGCTCGGGCACGCGCCGCCGCAGGCGCCGGTTGCCGCATCGCGACTGCAGATCGGGTCCTTCGGGTGGTCGCAAGCACATTTGACCGACACCGTTCCTGTAGTGCCGATGACCTGCTTCAGTACGCACACATCACCCGGGGTGGTGCAGTCGCCGCCACACATGCCGGCCGCATCAGGTTTGCCACCGCAGGCTTTGTTCACCGCTACGCACGAGCACGTCTTGACTCCCCCGAGCTTGACGATCTTGCACAGATCCGTGCGATTGGGACAGGCCCCCGCGCAGGTGGGTCCTCCCGTAACGATCGGTCCGGTCGGGCAGCCCTCCGGAGCCTTTTGCGCTGGCACGCAAACCTTGGACAAGTGATAGTTCTGCTGTACGCGCGACCCGAACTGGTCGATCACCTTCTTGTCGGGTGGTGGAATCTGGTTCGCACATTTTGCCAGGTAGCAGATGTAGTCGTTCTTCAGCGGCGTACCGACGATGTTCGGGTTGGGGGGAATCGGGCTTACATTGATCTTCGTAGCCGGTACGCAGAACTCGATCGGTTTGATCAAGGTGCAGCCCTTCTGGGTGAAATCGGGCTGTAGCTGGGCGATCAGGTCGGTGCTGGTCTGGAGCGTCAGCTTGTCCTGCATCCGGTAGCAGACCAGGTGGTCGAGCGGAGCGCCCGCAACGGTCAGCGACTGCGCATAGGCCGCCTGCGTGGTCAGGATGATGGCTGTCATCGAGAGAGTGAATTTGAAACACTTCATGTGTCCCTCCTTGCTTGTCCGCGCCGCGGACAGAGTGCTGAGCTGCGTTCCTTCTTCGAACATTTTGGGGGCGCACTGGTACGTACGGCGGCTCGCCGCGGCGGAGCACGCGGCGAGGTGAGTCGCGTTTCCTTGGGAAGACCCGCGGACAAATGACTTCGGCCGCACGGAAGATCCTCGAGCAACCGCATGTCCTACCCTCGCCTGGTTGAATGAATGTACGTGGGCGGAGTGTCGTGCCGTTTCGGCTTCGCTGTCAAGCAAGAGAATTGCGCCGTAAGGCAGATCAACGGAGGAGAGGATGGAATTGTGGGGGGAGCGCGAGTCGTGGCAATTTCGACTAACGCCGATGCTTCAATTCCGCGCTATGCATTCAAGGACTTGGCTGTGACGGTACGCAGATCTCCTGCGGTTTGAGCACATCGAGGGTCGTCGATTCGAGCTCGTCGCTGACGAAAACCGGCGTGATCTTGCTGAAGGCCGGCGATCCGGCCACGGCTTTGGTGCGATAGCACATCAGGTAACCGGTATGCTCCTGAGCCCCGGGTTCGCCGTTGTTGGCGTCGACCGGGGCGCACAGCACGGTCGGTTTCACGACATCGACGGTCACCGTTTCGAACTGATCCTCGATGATTGTCATCCCACGGACAGCCGTAAAGGGGGTCGTGCCTTTGCTGACCCTCACCTTGTAGCACTCGAAATGGTCGACGCCTGGATTCGTTGGCGCCGGCGGTTGCGTGATCAAGCTTTCGTACGCCGGAGGCAGGATTTGTGAGGGCCGGATCAGATCGACCGTCAGTTCTCCGAAACGGTTTTTGAACCGCTGATTGTGGATTTGAACGAACGGTGGAGTGCCCGTCGTTGCTTTGAGGCCATACCTCGTCAAGTGGCTGCGATGCGTCGGTGCGGAAGAGTCACCGCCGTTGACATTCGCCGGGTTGCAGAAGCCGGCGGGTTTGCGGACATCGGCGACCGCGGAACGAAAAGCATCGACCAACGGCATCGCCGTGATTGTTGTGAAGGTTGGGGCGCCGTGAGTGATGCGCGCCGAGTAGCAGCTGAAATGGTCGAGGATCGGCGTCGGCGTCGCCGTAGCCGTTGCCGTTGATGTAGCCGTCGTCGTCGGTGTTGGGCTTTGTGCCGGCGGTGTCGGCGTAGCCGTCGCGGTAGCGGTTTGCGTTGCCGTGCTCGACGCTGTGGCGGTCGGGGTGGGCGTACAAGCGGGCGCGCCGGGTTGTGGCGGATGCGTGCAGACACCGGCGCCGTTGCACTGGTCGGCCGTGCACGTGCTGCCGTCGTCCGGACAACTGCTTCCCGCTGCTTCAAACAGGCAGAGCGATGAGCAGCAGTCGCCATCGACGACGTTGCCGTCGTCGCACTGCTCGCCTGGATCGACGACGCCGTTGCCGCAAGTGCAAGCGGCTTGCAGCACCGGCGCGAGACTCAGCGACGGGTTCAGCGTCGCACCGGTGATCACCGGCACCGTTGCACATTGAAGAGGTTGGTCGCAAATGCCGTCGAGATTGGCGTCGATGCAGCGGCAGTTGGCGAAATTGCCGCTCATTGAGCCGAGATCATCTGCCAGCAAGGTTGCGCCGCTGGCGCTAAAGCTGCCAGCGTACTCGACGCTGTTTGCTCCAAAGGCAAGCGCGGTATTGCGGGCGTTGAGTGTGCCCGACAACCGCACGTTGCAGGTCGGCCCGACGTTGATCGTACCGTCACTACCTCCATCGGCGCTAACGGCGCGGACATCGAGGGTGCGGCTGATGGTGATCGTATTGGGGCGCCCAGCGATGACGCTGATATCGCCGCCGTCGGCATCGGTGCCGCCTCCCGTCGCAGTCATGTTGCCGGAGACACTCACGTCGTTGCCGGCGATCAAGCTGATGCTGCCTCCGGAGCTGCCCTGCGTTCCCTTGACCTCAAGCGCAGCCGAGGTGGTGACGGAGCCAGCGGCGCTGACCGAAATACTACCGGCGGCGCCCGAATCGCCGCTGCAGTTGGAGCTGATGGCACCGCCGATCGCGACGTCAGCTGTGGTTGCCGTCAGCGTGATGTCGCCACCGGCTCCGCCGCCGAATCCATTCGAATGCACCGAGCCGGTGGTCGAGATCGAAGCTCCGGAAATCGAAATATCGCCACCGTTGTCAGCCGTACCTTGGTCGGCAGAGATCTCCTTGCCGAAAAGCATGACGTCGCCGAGAGCCGTGACGACCAGAGAACCGGCATCGATCGGTCCGTTCGCTGTGAGGTTGATGGTTCCTGGTGAGGTGCCGACGGTCTGCGTCTTGAAGACCCCGTTCACGGTGACGCCGATCGTCGGTACGATGTTGAAGACGCCCCCCGGTGCTTCCAGCAGCCCTTGAAGGATGAAGTTCTGAGCGTTGATCTGAAAGGATCCGCCGGCGACCGCTGCTTTGAGACTTGCCGAGCCTGAGACGGTTACCGTTTGTGAGCCGAAATCGAGCTTGCAGCCGTCATCGAGAAAGTGAGCGCCGGCAATCGTGCAGCAATCACCCGAAAAGCCGGGCAAGCAGAAATCAACCGTACAGATGCCGACGTTACATTCGGCTCTGGCGACGGCAGGAAGTAGAAACGCGCAGGCAAGCAGTGCCAGCCCGATGGCGAAGCATAGCGACTTGCCGCCGAGCAAATCCATCACCTGTTCTCTCGCCGATCTGTCTATACGATAGTGCACCAGAACGATTTACCATGCAGCGGCACCCTGAAAAATCGAATTCGCATACGGCTTGAAATTCGATGCCGAAAGAGGCGAATTCTCCAATACTGTTTGAGCCATTGAAGGTGTTTTGATAAGCGGTTCCCCGTCGGGGGGGCGAGGCTGCAGTGCTGCAGCGGCAGACTGCGAAGCGATGGTGATCGAAAGGGGCAACGATGAAGTCGTCTTTCGGGTTCGGCAAAGCAGCGCTAACGGCGTGTGTGATCGCGGGCATCGGCATGCTGAACGGCTGCGGTGTGAATGTGGTCGTGAGCAGCAGCCCGTCGCTGGTGGCGCCGGGAGCAACGGAAGATTTGAAGATCAAGCTCGTCAATCCTTCTCGTTGTCCTGTTGGCGGCGTTGAGGCGCTCGGAATTGCGTACGTATCTGTTGCGGATCTTCAGACCGGCAACCAATTCCTCACCGATTTGATTCAGGGAATCGTTGGCGCTGCGTGCAGCGGGCAAAGTGTGCAAGTCCCGAGCGGGATAACATGCATGGTCGTTGCAGATCACATCGAGTGCAACCTCGACCATGATGTCTTTCCCGGAGATGGAGCACCGGACGTGGTTGGTAGTTTCCCGCTCTCCCTCGGCTCAATGAGGCTCATGTGTGAGCGCTCCGGTTCGCATATCTCTTGTCCGCTGCCCTCGCATGCGGGCGCAAGCGGTGAGGTTTCAGCGGCGCTCTCGACCGACCCGCTGAATTGCATGAGCTTCGGGAGTTATGTCCAGTGCCTCGGGGGCGACATAGCCGGGGGCGACATGGTCATGACCACGATTCCGGTTACCGCTCCTCTCGACAGGTCAGGCCCGCTTTTCAATGTCGTTTTCGCAGGCGCTTCACAGCTCGGTGTCTGCAAGTCCGGTTCGCGCCAGGGGGAACCGTGCGGAGGCGACAGCGACTGCACCGGCGCCGGAGTGGGCAGCTGCGGCTCAGGAATCTGCGTCGACACTATGACCAACCAGACGACGGGAGCCGGCTGTGACGTCGACGGCGACTGCGGGTCGGGGGCAACCTGTGTGGCCTGCCGCGCCTCGCAACCGCAGTTGCTCACCTTGGGCGTTGGTTGCAGTGCGATTACGATTTCACCATCGATTGCACCGACCGTATCGAGTCGCGGCCTCTATGCTGCCGCCCTGTTGCTGCTAGGGGTTGGCATCGTCGGTATGCGTCTGCAGCGGGTACAACGAAAGGCAGAAGCACGATAGACGTAGCGGTTCACCTTGTCCTGTTTGCGTCAGGAGTGGATAGAGCATTGCCGGGCAAGGCCTCGAGGGTCCAAGCACCGACCATGGCAGCGAGACGGCATTCCCCTGCCGACCGTTAGGTAGGGTTCCGGGCAGTGACGATGGAGCTTTAGGTCACTGCGGCGACTCGTGCGCACTGCGAGTTGTGATAAATTTCCATTGGCACCGACGGGTATTTTCATGCTATGCCCGTCAGGCTCCAAAGGGGCAACGATCGGTGCGGGATCTCGGCTCGAGCCCAATTACCTTGAATGCATTTCCAAGAGAGCGCTGCGTGCAACGCTCATGAGAAGAACGATCCCGGCGAAGTTGATATTCATCATTGATTGATTCCAGAAGGCCATGCATACCTGCGTGCGCCAGAGGGCATGGGAGGCAGAATGAGTCAGAAGAAGAATGAGCTACCGTCACTGCGCAGAACACCATTGGATTTTCTGAGCGGCAGTGAAGCACGCCAAGCCGTCAAACCAGAAACCGCGCTTGATGCGTCCGACGCGGCGCAAGCCCTGCGCAGCGATCCAAACAGTGAAAAGATGCTCTTGGCGCAGCACATGTCCCACGCTTCGCACGGGTCACACGGCAGCCACGGGAGTCACGGCTCGCACGGTAGCCACGGCTCGCACGGTAGCCACGGTAGTCACGGCAGCCACGGCTCACACGGTAGCCATGGAAGCCATGGCAGCCACGGTTCGCACGGCAGCCACGGCTCGCACGGCAGCCACGGCTCACAGGGTTCCTGGTAAGTTTGCGCGCGCGGCCTGCTATCGGCCTGCCGCCAGCCAAATCGGTTCAAGCAAACCGCGCAGAGGCGTATTGCGCACGATTCCTGTCGTCAGGTTTTGCGTGACGGCACCCTCGACATCTAGGACGGCGAGCCAGATCTTCGCATTGTCCGTCTCGACCGGGAACTGGCCGAGAAGCGTGTACGTGCCCGGTTGTAGGTCGGTGAAGTTGAACGAATCCCCGAGCGCCATGTCTTGCCGTGCAACGGCACGATTGTCGATGAACGTACTTGCGACGTCGATCCATCGGGTGAGCCGCTCGGGGTCGCGCAAGATCTGTTGCATGATCGGCCGCACCCGAGCTTCGACGGCGAAGTCCCCCTTCTTTCCGCTCTCAATTGCTTGAATCACGCCCTCAACCTCATCGACGCGCATCTGCATCTCGATGGCGCGATGGCAAGCCAGTAGCGTCGCTTCCGCCTGGCGCACGGCTCGGGCGCTGTCTGAATTGTTGAGGGCGTCAATCAGCTTGCTTTCCGCGGCTGCCGTTTCGAACTGACGCAGCTGATCGGCAAACACCGAGGTCAGCGGTGTTTCCGTTGCACGACGCTCGTTTGCCGCAGATCCACCTTCGCTTGCCGTCGGATCGCGGAGCAGTAGGATCTCTTGCCATTGCAGGGTCCACTCGCCAGCGCGCGTAGCGCCACCGGTGGAGAAGCCGTAGGCTTCCGATATCTCCAACGGCAGCTGCGTGCCGCGGGCATAGAAGCAGGTTTCGAAGCTGTTGCCGGGAAGGAGTACGTCGCTGGGGCCGTGAACGTTCGGGATGCGCAGCGGCGTTTCCTTTGAGGGTAATCCCCAGATCTGTTGTGCGATCGTGTTCGGTAGCGCTTTGCCATTGTATGAGACCACCAGATCTCGGAAGCGTACGCCGAGATCACGTTTGTTCTCGATGTTCCAACAAAGGCGGTCCATGCCGACGCCGGTTGCCAGCACGGTGCCGCTCTTCTGCACCAGCGCAGTGCGAATGTAGGTGTCGCGCAGCTGCCTTGCCTCGGTATCAATCTTTACCTGCAACGCGCGCCGTAGCTCGCTTACCGCCTGCTGTGGCGAGTCGGTGACGATGCCCAACGTAACCAGACGCGGTGCGAGCTCGGTCAAGACTTTGCGGTATTCCAGCTTTGCATCGGCCAGATGTTCCTCGGCGACAGGTAGGCAGGCGCGCAGCGCCGCCGCTCCTTCTCCCGCCGCTTCACCAAGAGCACTCATCTCGACGAGCGCCGCTCGCGCCTTTTGGGAGTCGGCGGCCTTGGTTTCCCGTTCGGCTTTGGTTGCGTCCAAGGATCGCTGCAGCGCCTCGTTCACCGAGTCTTGCCGCATCTTTACGGCAAGGTCCGCCAGGTCGTTCATGAGCCTCCCACGGATTAAACGCACCTCGATGCGCTGCTGGCCGGGGATCCCTGTCTTGTCTTCTTTGGTGGGTAAAACGACGCCGCTGACACCAGGCTTGCCACATCCTGCCGTCCACAGGATGGCCAACAGCGAAAGCAGCCGGCTCAGTCGCCGGCGTCGAGCTCCGTCAGAACGACGGGTCGAGTTCGGTGCTGCCAGCACGTTCAGGAACCACTCCGAACGGCGCGCACGTGTAGTGCTTCCGATTTCTCTGCCGTGTAGACGTCGCCGTCTCGAAACGACACCGCCCAGGCGCGGCGCTTGTCGACGGAGAAGGTCGTGGAAGACCAGTATCCGGCCGTAGCGGTCAGCTTGCGCGGCCACGCCGATTTGCTGCACGGTTCGGCCGGGCAGGGCGGGACCGCGGCGAGCAAGCTCCGCAACTCCTCGAGCGACGGCAAACGCCAATCGCTGTGACCGGCAAATTTTTCGGCGTTCAGAGAACTGATCCACTGTGATGCCGCCCCAGCCCACGGAAGGGATGCGAGGACGCTGTGCGTCTCAGCGCAGGGTCCTTCCGAGCACTTCAGCTCCCAGGTCAGACCGGTCAATCGGTCGATCGCCGTGCCGTCGCCGGCTTCCATGAAACGCTGTGAGGCCGCCTGGCTCTCGGCGGTGCAGCCCGAGTAGTCGAACATACAGCTGGCCAGGCACGTCAAGCCGGGACGAATGCAGCCTTCTTCCGGTCCACAGTCGCCGCTGAATCCGAGGCTGGCGCACGTCGCTTCCCCTAACGCTTGTCCGTCGCATTGTTCGCCCAGATCGACGACCCCGTTGCCGCACGTGTTGGCTCCTGTGACGAGGCTTCGTGTGCCGGCCGGCGCGATTGGCAACACGGGTCGGCTCTCCTGCTTGGTGCCGACCTTGGCGGCCACCGGCTCGTCCTTGTTCTTCAGTGCAGATGCGGTGCTGTTCGGCTTCGCAACAGTGCTCGACTTCTCAATCGGCTTGTTGCCTTCCGAATCTCCATTGCTCGCGGTGGTCTTGCCTTGGTTGTGCATGAACCGGGGATACAACCAGACGGCGAAAACCACCGACAGAATGACCCCGATGACGATGTCCAAGCGCCGTTGTTTCGGCGCCGTCGGGGCCGTCAGGGTCGGCGTTGCAGAGCCTCGGTGCGCCTCGCAAAATCGGCTGCGATGCGCCGCCGGCCGGTCGCATTTCTCGCACTTCGCAACTTGTTCGGCGTCCGTGGCTGGCGCCGACTCGTCCTTCGGTTCGACATTCGACATTGGCGCTTCCTCAACGGCAGTTCCGCCCCCCCACGTGGCAACGTCGGCTTCGATGCGACGAGAACTTCAACCGCCAATCTACCCCGAATTTGAATCCTTAAAAACCGGATTTCACGGTGTTGCCATCGATGAATCGCTCCTTCGTTGCGCTCAGCCGAGCCCAGGAGCGGAGCTGCCCTACGCCGGCCGTCGCGGACGCTGTCTTGCCGAGATCGACTTGATCACGATCCGATTGGCCTTGCGGGAATCGATCGGAGTGACAGCTTGCCGTAGCGCTTGAGCGATCAAGGCACGTACCGCCGGTTCGTCCAGCTTGGCCGCGTCGTCGAGGACGATATGTCGAATCGTCTTGCCGCTGCCTCGCAGCAGCCCGCGCGGATCGTTCAGTGCGGCTCCTTTGGTGAAGAACAAGCTGACCCAGCGCGGATAGAGCGTGATCGAAAAAATCGCCTCCGAGGTCCGCTCGTTGGGACCGAAAGCGATCGCCAGGCCGTTGTAGCTGTCGTAGACCAGCTCGAGCGCGCCGGGGAGCAAAGAGCGCATCTTTGCCAAAGCCGCTTCGGCAGTTGCGGCGATCTCCGCTGTGTACTTGCGTAGGAAGCCGGCGAGATCGCTCTCGGGGCCGGGCACGCTGGCGTTCGTCTTCGGGTTGCGGGCCACGGAGGCGATTATCCTTAACCCGTCGCCGCCGAACAAGAGAAGGAAGTCTGCATTTCTGTTGGTTTGACAAGCGGGGTGAGGCATCGCACAAGGACGCGATGCCCAGCGGACAGTCCGAGCCCGCCGTGCGATCGGGCGGCGATGCCGCAGAACGCGCCAATCGACGCAATGCATTGTTGGCTGGGTTTCTCGGCTGGACGCTCGATGCGTTTGACTTCTTCATCTTGGTGATGGTGCTCGACGCGGTGGCCAAGGACTTTGGACGCACGCGACCTGAGATTGCTCTGACCCTCACCGCGAGTTTGGCCATGCGCCCGCTTGGCGCGGTGTTGTTCGGAATCATGGCCGATCGCTTCGGCCGGCGTCTGCCGTTGATGCTCGATTTGGTCTTCTACTCGATTATCGAGGTGCTTTCCGGTCTGGCGCCGAACTACACGACCTTCTTCATCCTGCGCCTGCTCTTCGGCATCGGTATGGGCGGTGAATGGGGCGTCGGCGCTTCGTTGGCCATGGAGTCGGTTCCGGCGAAGTGGCGCGGCGTTCTTTCCGGCGTTCTTCAGGAAGGGTACGCGCTCGGCTATCTGTTGGCCGCCGTTGCGTACTTCGGCGTATTCCCCCATTTCGGTTGGCGCGTCATGTTTTTTCTTGGCGGTCTTCCGGCGTTGCTGTCCTTGTTCGTGCGGGCTCGGGTCAAGGAGTCGGCCGCCTGGGAGGAGTACCGTCTCGGCGATTGGCAGAGTTATGTCAAAGTTGTTGTTGCCAATTGGCGTCGCTTCGCCTACCTCGCCTTGTTGATGACCACGATGGCGATGATTTCACATGGTACACAGGACATGTACCCGACCTTCCTGCAGCACCAGCGCCAGTTCACGCCGCAGCAGACGGCGATCATCACGATGATTTCAATGGTTGGTGCGATTGCCGGCGGAATCGCCTTCGGCTTTCTCTCTGATCGCATCGGCCGGCGACGATCGATGATCCTGGCGACCGTCTGCGGAACGGCGCTGGTCCCTCTGTGGGTGTTTGCCCCGAACACCGCATTGATCATCATCGGTGCGTTTACCATGCAGTTCATGGTGCAAGGGGCATGGGGCGTGATTCCCGCGCACATCAACGAGCTGTCGCCCGGCGCGGTGCGCGGCTTCCTGCCTGGGACGGCGTACCAAGTCGGCGTGCTGTGCGCTTCCGTGATCACCTACATCGAAGCCGTGCTTGGCGAGCTATTTTCCTACGCCCAAGCAATGGGAATTCTCGCGGCCATGGTATTGGTCTCGGCGACGATGATGGTTGCCCTTGGCCCGGAGGCAAAGGGTGTGTCGTTTCGGAGAGATGCTGCTGCTGCAGGGTCGTGATTCGCGGCTCCCCGGTCGAACGAGACAACGCATGAACACGTTACCCATCGTTTCGGTAGTGATTCCGATGCGCAACGAGGCCGTACACATCGACCGCTGCCTCGATTCCGTGTTGGCGCAGGAGTATCCGCCCGAACGACTCGAAGTCATCGTCGTCGACGGCGAGTCGGATGACGACTCGTTGCGGGTTCTGGCGGGGTACGGTTCGCGCATACGAGTTCTGACCAATCCCTCGCGTATCGTTCCGGGCGCGATGAACATCGGCATCCGTGCCGCGCACGGCGAAATCATTTGCCGTGTTGACGCGCACACGGTGTTGGACCCGGACTTCGTCCGCATCGGCGTCGAGACGTTGCAGCGAACCGGTGCCGACAACGTCGGCGGGCCGATGGTGTCGGTGGGTGGTGGGCGTTGGGGAGATGCGATTGCGCTGGCGATGTCGTCGCGCTTCGGTATCGGTTCCTACTTCCACTTTGCCAGCGCCGATCGTGAAGTCGACACGGTGTACATGGGTATGTTTCCTAAACGCGTCTTCGAGCGCATCGGTCTGTTCGACGAAGAGCTGGTGCGCGATCAGGACGACGAGCTCAACTATCGCTTGCGCAAATCCGGCGGGCGAATTTTTCTGACGATGCGCATGCGTTCGCGCTATCAAAATCGCCAAAGCGTGCGCGCCCTGGCGCGCCAGTTCTTCCAATACGGTTGGTGGAAGATTCGTGTGCTGCAAAAGCACCCCAAACAAATGAGCCTGCGGCAGTTCGTCCCGGCGTTGTTCATCCTCTCACTGCTGGGCTCGGCGATCGTATCGTTGTTCTGCCCGCCCGCCGTCTTGCTTCTGCTCGTGGCGCTTGTTGCCTACGGCGCTGCTGCGTCGGCGGCAGCGGCCGTGGTGGCACAACGCAACGGTTGGTCGCTGTTCGTGCCGCTTCTGGCAACCTTTGCGACGATGCATTTCAGTTACGGCAGCGGCTTTCTGCTGGCGATCTTCCGCTTTGCGGACCGTTGGTTCGCGAGCGAGCCGTCGCCACCTCCGCTGAATGCCTCGGCAGCGACCGACGGCGCGCGTGAGCGCGGACAATGAGGGCGCTGCGACGCGTGGACGTCTGGCTTGCGTCGCATCTGTAACTGGTTTGACAGTAGTTGCCCTCTCTGTGGTAAGGTCCATCCACCTCCTCCCGCACGAAAAGGAACGATGAGCACTGCAAAATCGAAGAAGCCTATCCGTGTATTGATCGTCGGGGCCGGTGATGCCGGCCGCATGGTCGCCCATGAAATGAAACGGCATGCCGAGGCGGGGTTCGTTCCGATCGCTTTTATCGACGATGATCCAGTCAAGCTCGGCAGCAGCGTAGAAGGCGTACCGGTCCTCGGCGACCGCAAGAAGATTCACAACGTCGTCTGCGACCATGCGGTGGATGAAATCCTCATCGCTCTCCCGTCCGCCGATGGGTCCGCCATCCGCGGCATCATTCGTTACTGCGAGAACGAGCGGCTCAAGTTCCGGATCGTTCCAGGTATTTGGGAGATCATCCGCGGAGAGGTCGAGATCAAGCAGATTCGTCCCATTCGAGCGGAGGACCTGTTGGGCCGCGAGACCGTCGAGCTCGACCTGTCGCTCTTGACGCAAGCCTATGCGGGGAAACGCCTGCTCGTGACCGGTGCCGGCGGTTCGATCGGTTCGGAAATCTGCCGGCAGGTCCTGCTTGCCGATCCCGACAAGCTGATCATCATGGGACGCGGCGAGAACTCGATCTTCGAAGCGCAGAGCTCGTTCCGCGAGTATCTAAAGAATACCAAGGTCATTCCGGTGATCGGCGACGTGCGCGACACGCGCGCCGTCGAAGAGGTTCTGGAACGCGACAAGCCGCAAGTCATCTTTCATGCTGCGGCCCACAAACACGTCGGCTTCATGGAGCAGAACCCGGTCGAAGCAGTTGCCAACAATTTTCTTGCTACCGCAGCGTTGGTGGAGACCGCCATCCGTCACAACGTCGAGAGGCTCGTGCTCATCAGCACGGACAAAGCGGTGAATCCGCGCGCCGTGTTTGGTGTCACCAAGCGCATGGCCGAGCTTTATCTACTGCAGCGCGCCCGACAACTTGCGGACACTTCGTCGACGCGGCTCATCGTCGTGCGCTTCGGCAACGTGCTTGGAAGCCGCGGCAGCGTCGTGCCGATCTTCCAGCGGCAAATCGCGCAAGGCGGACCGGTTACGGTGAGTCACCCCGAGGTGGCGCGCTATTTCATGACCATCAAGGAAGCCACGCTTCTCGTCGTCAAAGCTGCAGCCGTCGGCAAAGGCGGCGAGATCTTCGTCTTGGATATGGGCGACCAGATGCTGATTGCCGAGCTGGCCCGTAATCTCATCGTGCTCTCCGGTTACGTCCCCGACGTCGACATTCCGATCGTCTACGGCACGCTGAAACAAGGTGAGAAGCTGCGTGAGGAGCTGGTGCACGAGTTCGAACCTTTGGAGAAGACAGAGCTCGACGGGCTGCACTTCACGCGTGGAATGTCGGCGACCCAACCCAGCGTCACCGGTGAGGCCGTACAGCGTCTCAGCGAATTGGTTCGCGCCGGCGACAATGCCGGTGTACGCGCCGAGATCCAACGCCTGGTACCGGAAGCGGTGTTGACACCGGTGAATTCCTGAGGCCGCCGGCTGCTGGCTTGCGCTTCTCTTGACTCGTCGGAGTCTCCATGGACTCCTAGAGCCAATGTTCCTCGACTTGTTCTACGGCCTGCGTGATGAAGGCGTTCCGGTTGCCATTCAAGAGTGGCAGATGTTTCTCGGCGCCTTAGAGGAAGGGTTGCACGGTTCCAGCCTGCTGCGCTTCTACCACCTGGGGCGCTCGTGCTTGATCAAGAGTGAGACGTATTTCGATGCCTACGACCGCGTGTTTGCGCGGGTGTTCAAAGGTGTCGAAGGTGCGCTCGGTGACGATGTCACTGAAAAGGTCGTGGAGTGGTTGCGCGATCCGAAGAACTTCCCCAACTTGTCGCCCGAGGATCTCGCCAAGCTCGAGCGCCTGTCGCACGACGAGCTGATGCAGAAGTTCCTCGAGACCCTGGCCAAGCAGAACGAACGGCACGACGGCGGCGACAAGTGGGTGGGTACCGGTGGCAAATCGCCGTATGGTCATGGCGGCCAGCATCCGACCGGTATCCGCGTCGGCGGACCCGCCAAGAGTCGCTCGGCGATGAAGGTTGCCGAGGAACGCCACTTCAAAGACTACCGCACCGATCAAACCCTGGAGATCCGCCAGCTGCGTGTGGCGCTGCGTCGCCTGCGGCAACTGACCCGTACGGGTGATGCGACAGAGCTCGATCTCGACGAGACAATCGACGAGACGTGTAAGAACGCCGGCGAGATCGAAATGGTTTTCCGGCCACCGCGGCGCAACGATGTGCGCTTACTGCTGTTGATGGATGTCGGCGGAACGATGGATCCGTACTTCGAGCCCGTCAGTCAGCTGCTCACCGCGTTGCACGAAGAGCGTGGCCTGCGCGCCTTCGAGCCGTATTACTTCCACAACTGCATCTACGATCATATCTTTACCAAAGCGCGGATGTTTCGTGCCGACGCGATTCCTACCGGCGATGTCCTGCGCCGCCTCGACAGCCGCTGGAAGGTGGTCCTCGTCGGCGACGCCAGCATGCATCCCGCCGAGCTCCTCGAAGCCTACGGCAACATCGACCCGCGCCGCGTTTCAAACACTCCGGGGATCGCCTGGCTGCAGCAGATTGCCGGCCACTTCGATCGCAGCGTCTGGGTGAATCCGGAAAAGAAGGCCTACTGGGACGCCGACACCTGCCGTCTCATCCGCCGCCTGTTCCCGATGTACCATCTGAGCGTCGACGGCCTGTCGGAAGCGGTGCAGGCGCTGGTCGGTGCGCGGACGTAGGGGGCGGGGTCACGTCGTTAGGTTGGGGTTCGCGTAGGCGCGTCGCCAAAGACACTGCGCTGACGGGCCCAATCGGTTCATCGGATCTT
>JACQEN010000157.1 GCA_016200585.1 Deltaproteobacteria bacterium | reverse complement strand
TGTGGGTTGACCGACAGCGTGAACCTGGCGTCCGCCGTGTAACCGATGTGGTCGTGCACGATGACGTGGACACTGAATGTTCCGCTGATCACCGGCATGCCGGAGATGGTTCCATTCGCCGCATCGAGGCTGAGATTCGGAGGCAGGAAGGGCGTGTCGTCGCCGAGCGACCATGTGTAGGGCTGCTGGCCGCCGCTCGCTTGCAATGGAGTCGCATAGGCAGCGCCCTGCGTTGCGCTCGGCAGCGACGACGTCGTCACCCGCAGCACCCCCTGAACGATGAAGCTTACGACCGGGTTGTTGTTGTTGACGGTTGGATATTGCTGCGCCACGCAGTTGAAACCGCGTGCGCTCAGCTCGTTGCAGTTTAGCCCCACCGTCCAGTTGCCATTGACGACCGGCAGCTGGAAAGTCCCGCTGCTGTCCGTGTTGGCGCCGGCGCGGTAGTTGATCGGGTTGACCGTGACGTTCGCCGTGACGCTGAGCCCGGCGATCGGATTGCCATTGGTGTCGACAACCGAGCCGGTGATGAGCGCCGTCGAGTGCTTGGCAACGAACAGAATCGAATTGATGTCATTGCCGGCGACGGTCTCCGTCAGCACCGGGCTGACCAGGCCACGCTGCGCCGCCTCGACGGCACTGAGCACCAGAGTGAAGGCCCCGTTGCTACTGGTCAAGGCGATGTCGAAATCGCCGTTGCCTTTCGTCAAAGCCTGGGTACCCGTTCCAGCGAACTGCGGCGCGGCAAGAATATGGATCGCCGCAACACGACCGCCGGAATCATCGAAGACGGTCCCACGCAGATGCGCGCCGCAGCCGACGCAAAAGTCGGCCACTTGATTCTGACCCGAAACGGTCACCGGCCGGCTGCCGGGGCACGGTAGTCCACGCGATGTCAGGTCATTGCAATCCAAGCCGACCTGCCAGCTACCGTCGACCACGGGCAAGGCGTAGTTTCCGTTGCCGTCGGTAATGACGTAGACGTTGTAGTTGCTGCCCCCGATGTTGGCGTAGGTATAGACACCGAGACCGGAAATGGGGTCGCCGCTGTTGTCCTGCACGCCGCCGCTGATCTGCGCGGTCGCACGCAGAACGGTCAGCGTGAGGTTGTTTTGATCCTGCCCGCAGGCGACCGTTGTCGAGACGGACGAGCCAAGCAAGCCGCGCGGCGCCAGGTCGTCACTCGAAACGGAGAGATTCCATGTCCCGGAGTTGACGCCGATGTCGAAGCTGCCGTCGGCTGCGGTGGTTGCGCCCGGGCATGAACCGGAGCTTCCACAGGCATACACCGAGACGTTATCGATGGGGGCGCTCGTGTTGTCGATCACATGGCCGCGCAGATGCGCGCAAGGCGGATACACCACGAGATCGACTCGCATTGCCTGGCCGGCACTCAGTGTCACTTGCGAGCCGGTTGCCAGGTATCCGAGCGCAGCGAGTGTGTCCTCATCCGGATTGAGATTCCAAGTTCCAGCCGTGACGCCGACAAAGTAGTTGCCGCCGTTGTCGGTAAGGCCAAATCCTTCCTTGCGATCTTGCTCGGCCGAAATACGCACGTTGACCAGTGCACGCGCCTGGTCGTCGTCGAGGGTGCCGAAAATCAACGCGGTGACTTTGGGAACCTGGATCGACACGCTGGACACGTTGCCGCTGCTGATGTCTACGACCGTTCGATCGCGCGGGTGCAGGTAGCTCGACAGCGCCAGCGAGCGTTCGGACGGCTCAATCGTCCATTGCGTTGCAGCCGACGACACCGGGGCAACGAAGTTCCCATCCGCGTCGCTGAACACCAGCGTCGTCAAGCCGCTGTCGGACTGCACGAACAGTTGAACGCCGGGAATCCCGGTTCCGTTGTCGACGTCGGAAAGCCGTCCGGAGATCGTTCGGTCGGCGGCAACAATCGAAAGGTTTTGGGTTACGGTTGCGCCAGCGAGCAGCGTCACCATCGGCGATGCTGTAAGGTCAACTACGAAACCGGCCTTGAGCACGGCCAGCGTATAGGTGCCCGGAGCGGCGTTGAGCCTGAAGTTGCCGCTGGCATCGGCAACGGCGGTGTCCTTCGGACCCCCATTGGAAGCCAGATCGAGCAGAAAGACCCCGGCATACGCTACCGGGGCACCGCCGCTCGTTACCTGGCCAACGACTTTCTGTGCATACGACGGCTGGGCGATCGTCAGCGAGGCAACCACCGGCGCAAATCCGCCGCCGATCGGAATTACCCGGTAGACGAATCGCGCAACCGCCTCATTGTATTCGGCAAGGGCTTTGAAGTTGAGCACCGCCCGGATCTTGCCGTCGGCGGCACCGTCTTCATCGCCCGGTACGTTGCCATTGCGATGGCCGTCGAATTGAAGTGCCTGTCCATCGGTAACCTGAAAGCTCTGTACCAACATCTCGCCGGCATCAACGGTGCCGCTGCCGTTGAAATCGACGAAGGTATCCACTTGTACGACCTGGCCGCCGCTCAACCCGCCGATGTTCAGGGTAACGGTTCCGGAGTATTCGGATGTGACTCCCGACGGTGTGAGGCTCAGGGTGGCGGCCCCGGCTGCGGCAGAAAGCAGGACGATCGCCACCAACACGGAAAACACGCTGCCAGGGACCATGGCTTGACCGCGGAACGTCATCGACTCCTCCTTGGGCCGGTAGCGGCGTGCTCGCCGTTGCGGAAAGTTGCTCAGAAGACAATTCCCTCAGACAGCACATTTCTTGCCGCGCCCGGCTGCCTGCATCGACCGCATGGTGCAGGCAGCGCGCACTCTAGTGCTTCGCAAACCCGAGACGGTGGCAACGACAACTTCCGGTCTTCGGGTTGGAAAAAGAGTGCGGCGACCAATGCTGCGTCGAACCCTGCGGCCGATCTACGGCCCTTGGCGGAGTCATCTCGGCCGCGCAGCACCTTCTGTCAGGTTGGAAAACACCCAACGCGCGTAGTCGTGGCCGACTTCGTCGTGCGGGCTCGGAACACCGTCGTCGGGTCGGTCACGTTGGGCGAGCGGGTCGGTAACGAACAAAACTTCGTCGTTCTCCCACAAGCGCTGGAGCTCGGCACGATCGATGAAGAGCGTATCGACATACGGCTGCAGATAGGTCGGCGCAATGAAACCCGCCGGCGCCAACATGTCGACGCGGCGCTGCAAGTAGAAAATCAGACCGGCGCCGTACTGATACTCGGTCGGTGCTTCGTAGACGATGCGGGCTCCGGAGGCGGCAGCGCGGCGCAGCACCACCGCCAAGCCGGCACTCGAATTGACCGGCGCCAGGAGCATCAACCCGCGCAAGAACGACGGCACGATCGCTGCGAACGCGACGACGTACGCCGGAACCACCCAGATGCGCCGACCCGCGAGCGCCGCCATCGCCGCGAGCACCGCGCCGGCAGCCAGGATCGAGAACACCAGCCGCGCCAGCGCTACAAAATCGGTGTTCGGCTGCAACCATTGCTGATCACGAATGAGCGGTGCAACCAGCATCGGTCCTGCCAGCGCCATCACAGCAAAGCCGGTGAGCAGCACGGTCAGCCAGACGCTCCACGCCGCACCGCGGTCACGAGAGTAGTCCGAAAACATCTTTCCCAACAGCAACGTCACAGCCGGCAGTGCAGGAATGACGTAGTGCTCCATGCGTGAGCTGGCAGCGGAGAAAAAGACCAGGACAAAGACAACCCATGAAACGGCCAGACGGTAGCCGAGTTGGTTGGCATCGCGGCGCAGCCGCGTGGCAGCGACCGCGAAACTGAGTGGAACGAACAACGTCCACGGGAACAACCGTAAGGCAAAAGCTGACCAGAAGAGACCCAGCGGCAGCGGCGTCGAATCACGCGGAAACTTGCGGTCGAGGAAAAACAATAGGTGCTGGTTGATCACATAGTCCCAGAGGAAGCCGCTGTGTTTGAAGCTCATCAGCATGTGCCACGGACCGACCAGCAACCCGAACAGCCACAAGGCACGCGGATGCAGGAACACGCGCACGAGATCCCAACGCCGTTCACTCAGCAACAACACTCCGGCTACGACCGCTGGGAGCAGCAGCGCCAGCATTCCCTTGCTGAGCAGGCCGAGGGCGAGGGCGGCTTGCAAAGCGAGAATTGGTAGGGCGTCGGGCGATGGGCGTCGGGGGCTCGAAACCTTGCCCGTGGAGCTCCCGAACAGCTTTGCAACAGCGACCAGCGCGCCGCAGATGGCTGCCGTAAGCGGCAGATCGGGACGCACCTCGTGCGTCTCGACGAAGAAGCCCGCCATCGAGGCAAGAATGAAGCCGCTCAGAAGACCGGCTTGAAGGTCGAAGACCAGTGTGCCGAGCCATACCGTGAAGCCGACGATCAGCAGACCGGCAACGGCGCTGGGAATCCGTGCGCTGAGCTCGCTGACGCCGAGAAGCTCGTAGGTAGCGGCGATCGCCCAGTAGGAAAGCGGCGGTTTATTGAGGAAGGGAACGTAGTTGAGTCGCGGCGTCAGCCAGTCGCCGCTCTCCGACATTTCTCGTGCGACCTCGGAGTACTGCCCTTCGCTGGGATCGTCGAGCAGAGGCACATCGCCGAGGCGGTAGAAAAACTGCCACGCCGCCAGCACGAACAGGACGGCCAGCGCGACCAGTTGCCAGCGGATTTGCATGGATGCTTGCTTGGGGATCGTCGCTCGGGGCTCGTGGCTGGTCAGAGTACTCGCGGCTCGGGACTGGGGGCTTGGGGCTCGTCAGATTTGGCTGGTCTTAGCGCACGGTGGTTAAAGTCGTTTTTCGCGAGACACGAGCCCCAAGCCACGAGCTACGAATCACGACGAGCCACGAATCATTGCTTCACCAGATGTACGACGCGTTCAACGAGCTCGGGCAGGACGCTTGCCGACGGACCGCGCAAGCTGACGCTACAGGCCGGCGTCAGCTCGCTCTCGTACAGGTTCACTTCGATGAGGTGTCCGCCGCGCTGGCGCACGTCGATCGGAAATTGCGCCGCCGGATAAACCGTCGCCGAGGTGCCGGCGACGATCATGCAATCGCTGCGCTCGGCCTCTTCGAAGCAGCGCGCCAGAACGTCGGGCGGAATCGGTTCGCCAAACGACACCGTATCGCTCTTGAGAATCCCGCCGCAGCTCGGGCAGCGGGGCGGCAAGACGTCGAGCGTGATTTCCGGTTGCCTAAAGCGCCGCACGCAGTCGACGCAACGGATCAGTGTGGCGTTGCCATGAATCTCTGCCAGCGACTCGCTGCCGGCGCGGCGGTGCAGATCGTCGATGTTTTGCGTGATGAGGCAGCGCAACACGCCGATTATCTCGAGGCGGACGAGCGCCTGATGCCCCGGATTCGGCTCGGCCCGGCGCAGCGTCTCCCACAGCTCGCGCATCGGGCCGCGCGGCGACAGGCGATCTTCCCAGGCTGCTTTCGGGTCGGCTAGAAAGCGCTGGTAACCGTTCATCGGCGGCTCGCCATATTTTGTCCACAGCCCACCCGGTCCACGAAAGGGAGGAATACCGCTTTCGACCGACATACCGGCGCCGGTCAGCGCCGTCACGTAACCCGCTGCGGCGATGATTTGAGCCGCCCGCTCGATGTCGTCCATTGGCTTGCGTCTCTATCGACTTCCCATCTTGCTTGCCAGCGTTGAGCCGCGTGTCCGGCTTGACTATAGAAAGCCGCTCACGGGCTGCGATCCCAACGGACACGGCGCAGGATCAGACGACACGGAGGACCGAGACTATGAAAATGGGGTGGATGTTTGCAGTGGCACTGACTGTTTCTAGCGCGACCGCCATGGCCAGCTCGTCGGACGAGATCCCGGTCAAGGAACCCGACGGCAAGACCGTCGCCGTCATCCTCTTGTGCAACGACTGCCAGAACCCCTCCGACAAGAAGGAGTGCTTCGAAGGCGCCGACGTTGGGTTCCACAAAGGCAAGGACTGTGGTCAGTGCCTCATCAAGGCCAATCCGAAGCGCTCAATCGACTATTCCTACGACCTGCACATCACCGGAACCCTGGTGAACGACAAGGGCGAGCCGATCAAAGATCGATTCGTCAAGCTGATGTTGCCGAACGGCTGGGGGCATCGCACCAAGACGCTCGACAAAGGGCAGTTTCACCTCATGATCGGCGCCACCATCGAACGCAAGGGCAAGGAGCCGCTCACCATCGACATCGGCAAGCACGTCGACCAGCAGAAGGGCGAAAAGGATCAATACTTCGCCATGTTCATGTTACCCAAGAACTACGTTGGTTGCAGCGACGCCGCACCAGCCGCACCAGCCGCGGCTCCGAATCCCTGATCCAAGATCGCTTCGGAGCAACCGACCGCAGATACTCAGCGTCGCGTTTCGAACC
>JACQEN010000158.1 GCA_016200585.1 Deltaproteobacteria bacterium | reverse complement strand
TGCTGAAGTTCTATCCCCAAATCGCCGATGTCCAGCTGCTCGATTACAAGGTCCGCGTTCTTGGCGGCGGCGAGGGGACTCAGGCCGTGGTTCGGGTTCTCATCGAGTCGGGTGATGGACACGACCGCTGGGGCACCGTTGGCGTTTCTCCGAACGTCATCGAAGCCAGCTGGCAGGCCCTCTCCGATGCGATCGACTACAAGCTCTACAAGGATCGTAAGGGCCAACGATCCAAGCGCGGCGCGGCGGCGCATCTAGAACCGCAGAGCTAGGCGCGTATCTGCGTGGCGGTTTGAAGCGCCGCATTCTTCCTTCCCTTGAGCCAATGGCGAGCGTACGCTAGCCGCCTATCTCTAAGCGACGTAAACCGCCGCGGCGCCCCCCCAGCGGGTATCGTTTTCACCAGCGGCCGCACCGAGAGCAACAATCTTTCCCTCCTCGGACGCGCGCCGATTTTGACGAGGCGATCGATTATCACGACGGCGATCGAGCACGCGTCGGTGCGCCTGCCAATCGAGCGCATGGTGGAAGACGGATGGACGCTGCGGACGCTCCCCGTCGACGGGGGCGGGTTGGTAGCACTCGACGAATTCCGCTGCGTGCTCGATGACCAAATCGGCATGGTCAGTGTCGCATGGGCAAACAACGAGATCGGTGCTCTGCAGCCGGTTTGGGAAATGGCGCAGGTCTGCCGCAGTCGTGGCGTTCGCTTTCACAGCGATGCGGCGCAGGCTGTGGGCAAGATTCCGGTTCGCATCGATGGCATCGATCTGCTCTCGATGTCGGCCCACAAGATCGGCGGCCCGCAAGGTGTCGGGGCGTTGTTTGTGGGGCGTGACATCGAGCTGCGGCCGCTGCAGTTAGGCGGAGGACAAGAGCGAGGACGTCGTGCGGGCACCGAGAACGTCGCCGCGATCGTCGGCATGGGAGAAGCATGCCGCCTGGCGCGCATTGAGCTCGCCGCCTGCGGCGAAGCCTGGGTTGCGATGCGTGATCGGCTCTGGGCACGGTTGCAAGCGGTTGGTGGCGTGCGGTGTAACGGTCCGTTGGCTGGGCCGTCCCTGCCCAATACGTTGAACGTCAGCTTCGCCGGCGTCCGTGGAGAAGCACTGGTCGCTGGGCTGGACCTCGAAGGTGTCGCGGCGTCGAGTGGTTCCGCCTGCGCCGCGGGTGCGGGTGAGCCGTCGCATGTACTGCTGGCGCTGGGGCGCTCGCAAGACGAGGCTCGCGACGGTGTGCGATTCAGTTTCGGTGTGACGAATTCGCTGCGCGACGTTGAGCGCATTGCCGAAGCGACGGCCAAGGTCGTCGGTCGAATCCGTGCGACTCATCGGGGCGTCGGTTGATGCAACCACGTGCCGGTGAACGTGTCGTCGTGGCGATGAGCGGTGGCGTCGACAGCTCCGTTGCGGCAGCCTTGCTCGTTGAAGCCGGTTTCGACGTAGTAGGGATTTCGATGCGCTTGTGGGGGGAGTCGAGCGCCAGCGGCTGCTGCTCGCTCGATGACTTTCTCGACGCACGGAGGGTCGCCAGCCAACTGCGCATTCCGTACTACGTCATGGACTTCCGCGACACCTTCAAGCGTGCGGTCGTCGATCCGTTTGTCGAAGAGTATGGGATCGGCCGCACGCCGAATCCCTGTGTTCTTTGCAACCAGGCGGTGAAGTTCTCGAGCTTTTGGGATCGTGCTCGTGAGCTCGGTGCCGAGTGGTTGGCAACCGGACATTATGCGCGGATCGTACGCGACGACGCTACTGGAAGTGCCCAGCTTTGGGCGTCAAGAGATGCCAGCAAGGATCAGTCGTACTTCCTCTTCGGCGTCGACCGCACGGTGCTCGAGCGCAGCTTGTTTCCGGTCGGCGACTTGCCGAAAGCGGTTGTACGCGAGCATGCCAAGCGCCTCGGGATGGCGGTTGCCGACAAGCCCGAGAGCCAGGAAATCTGCTTTGCTCCGAAAGGTGACTACGCCAGTTTCGTGGAACGACATGCTCGGCGGCAAGCCGCCGCAGGGGTCGTTGTCGACAGGGAAGGTAAGGTTTTGGCACAGCACGACGGCGTTCATCGCTTCACCATCGGCCAGCGACGCGGGTTGGGGATCAGCGCGTCGGAGCCGTTGTACGTCACCGAGATCGACGCGGCGGCGCAAAGGGTACGAGTCGGCTCACGCGCCGAAATTGTTGCCACGGGCCTGGTGGCAACGCGCGTCAACTGGCTGCAGCCGTTGCTACCAAGCGTCGGTGGGTCGTTCCAAGTGAAGATTCGCTCGCGCTTTGCCCCGGTCGAGGTGACGCTGGAACGGGCTACGGAGCAAGAGTTCGCAGCCCTGGCACCTCAAGGTCTGGCAGCCGTAACCCCTGGACAGGCGGCGGTTCTCTATGACCGAGAACGGGTGGTCGGTGGTGGCTGGATCGAGCGCGCCCTGCATTGAATCGAGTGATCGACATGCGCGTAGCGATTGCGACTTTGGGCTGTAAGGTCAACCAGTACGATTCAGCGGCGATCGAGGCGGCGCTACGAAACCAGGGTTGTGAGATCGTCGAGTTCGCTCCCGGCGCCGACGTCTACGTCGTGAACACGTGTACCGTTACCGATCGTGCCGACGCCGAAAGCCGCCAGCTGGCACGGCGGGCGCGCCGCTTCAACGACGCGGCACGCGTCGTCATGACGGGCTGCTTTGCCCAGATCAGTCCTCAGCGGGCGGCGATTCCCGAGGTCGACTACGTTGTCGGTTTGAACCGTCTCGACGATGTCGTGCGGGCGGTCCGCGACCAGCTGCAGGAGCGCCTTGCCGTCGACGACCTACGGACAGCGCGCAAGGTCAAAACCCTCGGCGGATACGGCGCCAGCGGCCAAACGAGAGCCTTCCTCAAGATTCAGGAGGGCTGCGATCTATTTTGCACGTTCTGCATCGTGCCGTTTGCGCGCGGCGCGAGCCGCAGCGTGCCGCCACGTGATGTCGTTGAGCAGCTTGAACACCTCGCGGCACGAGGCTTTCAGGAGGTCGTGCTTACCGGGGTTCATCTTGGTGGCTACGGGCTCGATCTCACACCACGTCTGGATTTTTGCGATCTTGTCGAGATGCTCGTGGAACGATCGATCGTCCCGCGTCTGCGTCTGAGCTCGATCGATCCGCCCGAAGTGACACAGCGTCTTTTGCAGCTCGTGACCCAGTCGGACGGGCTTTGTCCGCACTTCCACATCCCGATCCAAGCTGCCAACGATCAGATCCTGGCGCGGATGCGGCGCAAGTACGACACGCACTTTCTACGTGACTTGATGGCTGCGATTCGTGAATCGCTTCCGTCGGCAGCGATTGGCACCGACGTCATTGCAGGTTTTCCGGGAGAGTCGCAGCAACAGTTTGCCGATGGACTGGCTATGCTCGAGCGCTTGCCGCTCACCTATTTCCACGTATTTCCTTACTCGCGGCGAGCTGGAACGACGGCGGCGAAGTTGCCCGATCATCTGCCGTCAACCGTGGTGCGCGATCGAGCTTGCCAGTTGCGCGCTGTCGGCGAGCGCAAGCGAGCCGCGTTTGCGCAGGAATTCGTCGGCAAGACGTTGCAGGTGTTGGCTGAGGCCCCCGACCCCGACAACGGACGGGTGTCGGGCTACTCGCGCAATTATCAGCGGGTCGAGATCGATGCCGCCGGGGCGCATCTCGACCGTGAAGTTGCGGTTCATGTGTCGGCAGTTCGCGGCGCCCGTTTACTTGGCCGAATCCTGCCCAAGAGTGGCGGTACAGAGCATGTTGCCCATTTCTGATCTCGAAGCTCGACTCGGTTACAGTTTTCGGGACAAGAGGTTGCTTCACGCGGCGTTGACCCATTCGTCGGCACTCGACGTGGCGCTGCCACGAACCGGCGAACGCCTCGAATTCCTCGGCGATGCCGTGGTTGGTCTGGCTCTCAGCGATGTGTTGGTCGAGCGCTTCCCGCAACACAACGAAGGTCAACTTTCGAAATTTCGTGCTGCCATCGTCAATACCCGCAGCCTGGCGGACAAGGCACGGAGCTTGGGGTTTCACCGAGCCCTCATGCTGGGGAAGGGCGAAGAAAAGACCGGTGGACGGGACAAGTCGTCGATCTTGGCGGCGGCGTACGAATCTGTTGTCGGGGCGATCTTTCTCGAAGCCGGCTACGCCGTGGCTCGGGAAGTCGTGGTAAGGCACTTTGATACAGCCCTGGCGGCCGCCGATGGGTGGCGCCAGACGGACCCCAAAACCGAGCTACAGGAGCATTGTCAGGGTCTGTACCGCAGCGCCCCGACGTACAGATTGGCCAATGAAAGCGGGCCGTTTCATGCGCGCCGTTTCGTCGTCGATGTGATGCTTGCTGGGTCGATTCTCGCCCGCGGCGGAGGCCGCAGCAAGCGTCTCGCGGAACAAGACGCTGCCCGCAGAGCTTTACTCTTGCTCGATTCCTCTCGGGCCTCCGAAAGAGAGGACTTGCGGCGCAGCTAGCTGAGCCATCCGTGCAGTTTTTTCTTGACAATGTTCCGGCCATGAGGAGATAATAGGTATCATCTTGAGCCAGGCAGACAGTCCCCGTCTCAACTCAAGACGCAAAGGTATACGTGACGAATTCGCAGTCAGTCGCTGCAGAGCATTGGGAGGCGATGAATGAAGACCCGGTTGAGCTTGGTGGTTGGAGCACTCGTGGCGGGTGTCGTGTGGAGCGGTTCCGCGCAAGCGGTTCAGCCATTCCCGACAGTCACCCGTGACTTTAACGCCTGGATGGTTCGCGCATACGATCAGTGTATGCCGGGCATGATGTCCGTTGTCGGCTCGGGTTTGCCGGGTTCCGGTTGCTTGGCTGTCAACACCACAACCGATTCCACGATAACGATGAACTCGGCCAAAATTGCCGTCCGCAAGATAACCGGCAAGGTTGCGATGTTCGGGTTTGGCTTCCAGGCTGGCGCGCGCGTCAAGGTTCAACTGACGTTGCGGGTCACCAAGTTCGGACAGACTGTGAAGCACCCGCCGGGAACGAACAAGTTCGTAACCTTTGCCGATACGACCGTCCAGTGTGGCACGACCCCCTTCGGATTTGTCGCCAACGCCCGCGGTACGATTGCTGCCAGTGTCTCGCTGAGCACCTGCTTGGGACCGAATTTTGGCTTGGCCACGGGCAATATTGAGATCATCGATGCGGCACTGGTGAACAACGACACGGGCCTGGTGTTTGCGCACCCGGGCATCCTGCACTGATGATTCGCTTACGACGAAAAAGGTTTGGAGGCGACAAATGAGGAAGGTCTTACTGGTGGTGGCAGGGGCATTCGGCCTGGCTACGATGATGTTCGCGGGCAGCGCAAATGCTCAAGCCGCAGCATTTCCTAAGAAGGCGATTACGACGACCGCGTGGATGGCGCGCGCTTAT